>CAZHKI010000181.1:0-7693 GCA_964533365.1 uncultured Maribellus sp.
CAGGCTTGATTTGTTCAGATAACAAATTCCACTTCCTTGAACAGGTAACCGGTGATTTTTCCGCTCCGGTCCTCCAGCATCAACTGTCCAAATTCGCCAATGCCAATAATCCGGGCTTCAAACGAAACACCATTCGCCCTGAAAAGCGACCATTCTCCCATCCGGAAAAGATGGGAAATATAAGCAGTCTCAATTTCTTCAAATTTTCCGCATTTTAACTTTTCGTACCACCGGAAAATATGCGATACCATTTGCCGGGCCAAATCTTCAACCGGATAATTTTTCCCGGTGATTTGTTTTAGCGAAACGGGGTTAGGGGCGTTACTGAGAAACACTTCCTGGTTTATGTTTATACCCATCCCGGCGATGGATGAAAAAAGGAAACGGCCCTGAACGGAGTTCTCAATTAAAATGCCCCCGATTTTCCGGTTTCCCACATAGATATCATTGGGCCATTTAATCTTCACACCAGCCACTTCCTCCGAAATAAAATCCAGAATACCCAGCGAAACAACCTGCGACAGGAGAAACTGGTTGGCTGGTTCAAGAAATTCAGGATAAAAAACCACACTAAATGTCAGGTTCCTGTTTCTTTCGCTTTCCCAGTGGTTTCCCTGTTGCCCACGCCCCTGATACTGATAATGTGCCAAAACGACAGTTCCATCAACTGCCGCATTCGACACAACCAGTTGCCTGGCATAGTTGTTGGTAGAATCAACTTCCTGTAAAACGATAATTTTTGGAACTGATAATTTCATTTTTCGCAAATAATAATAAACTATTCGTAATCCGATTGGTTTAATATGCACCAAAAGTAAAAAACAGAACGTTACATCCTGTTTTGTAAGACAGAAATGATAAATACGAAAAATGGTTATAAAACAAAAAGATTATCTTTGCAAGGATAATACAGATGTATGTACAGTAAAGAAACAGAAACAGATAAAACCATCGAAGCAATTCTGGAGGGAATAAGGAGGATTAAAGGGAAAGAAATAACGCTCATTGATTTAAGCACCATACATCATACCGAATGTGACTGGTTTATCATTTGTCACGGAAATTCATCGACACAAACCGATTCCATTGCCCATTCGGTAGAAAAAACGGTGGAAGAACTGACAGGTATAAAAACCTGGCATACCGATGGATACAAAAACTCCATCTGGATTTTACTGGACTATAGTAATATCATGGTCCATGTTTTTCAAAAAAGCGCCAGGGAATTTTATAAACTCGAAGAACTTTGGTCCGATGCTTCGTTAACAAAAATTGAAGAAGAAAATTAGAATAAAAATATGACGGAAGAAAACAATAAAAACAGCCAGAATAAGCAAAACAACCCATTCGATCCTTTCAATCCCAATAAAAAGAGCGAAGGGAAAGGACCAAAATTTAATGCCTACTGGATTTACGGGATAGTTGCCATCGTATTTATCGTTATCCAGTTTTACCTCAGCAATTCACGCGGCCCCATCGAAACCAACTGGAGCGATGTAAAATCGACGATGCTTGAAAACCAGGACGTAGAAAAAATTGTGGTGGTAAACGACAAGAAAGCTAACATTTACATCAAAAAAGACCGGCTGAACAAATACGAGCAGCAATTCAGCGGAAATTTCACAAAACCGGCCGAAACCGGGCCTCATTTTACATTCAACATCGGATCGGTTGAAACATTCGAGAGAAACCTGCGCGAAGCCCAGGAAGGAACCGGTGACGAAGTGCTGCCGGAATACAAGGAAGAACGAAACTGGGCCGGCGAAATCCTTTGGACCATCGGGCCGTTTGTCCTGATTATCCTGCTGTGGTGGTGGATTTTCCGCCGGATGAGCCGCGGTGCAGGAGGCGGTGGAGCCGGGGGCATTTTTAATGTTGGAAAATCACAGGCCAAAATATTCGATAAAGACCAAAGGGTATCGACCACTTTTAAAGATGTGGCCGGGCTTGCCGAAGCCAAACAGGAAGTGGAAGAAATTGTGGAATTTCTCAAAAGCCCTGCCAAATACACCAAACTCGGCGGAAAAATCCCCAAAGGGGCTTTACTGGTCGGGCCTCCGGGAACCGGAAAAACCCTGCTGGCCAAAGCAGTGGCTGGCGAAGCCAACGTCCCGTTTTTCTCCATGTCGGGTTCCGATTTTGTGGAAATGTTTGTTGGGGTTGGCGCTTCCCGCGTACGCGACCTTTTCAAACAAGCCAAGGAAAAAGCGCCCTGTATCGTTTTTATCGACGAAATTGACGCCATCGGGCGGGCCCGCGGGCGAAATCCCAATTTTGGCTCAAACGATGAAAGAGAAAATACATTGAACCAGCTCCTCACCGAAATGGACGGGTTCGACACCAACAGTGGCGTAATTATTCTCGCTGCCACCAACCGCGCCGACATCCTCGACCGGGCTTTGATGCGCGCCGGACGTTTCGACCGGCAAATTCATGTGGAACTGCCCGACATGAACGAACGCGCCGAAATCTTCAATGTACACCTGCGCCCGCTGAAACTTGATCCTACATTAAAAATCGATTTTCTGGCCAAGCAAACCCCGGGATTTTCGGGCGCCGATATTGCCAACGTATGTAACGAAGCCGCCCTGATTGCTGCCCGCCGTGGCCGTGAATCAGTGGGAAAACAGGATTTCCTCGATGCCGTTGACCGTATTGTGGGCGGACTGGAAAAGAAAAATAAAATAATCTCGCAGGAAGAAAAGAAAACCATCGCTTACCACGAAGCCGGCCATGCCACCATTAGCTGGCTGCTCGAACACGCCCACCCGCTGGTGAAAGTCACCATCGTTCCGCGTGGAAAAGCGCTGGGCGCTGCCTGGTATTTGCCCGAAGAACGCTCCATTACCACCAAGGAACAACTGCTCGACGAAATGTGTTCGGCGCTGGGTGGCCGGGCTGCCGAAGAACTGGTCTTCAAAAAAATCTCGTCGGGGGCACAAAACGACCTGGAAAAAATCACCAAACAGGCCTACGCCATGGTCAGTATTTTTGGGATGAGCGAAAAAGTGGGAAATGTCAGTTTTTACGATTCTTCGGGGCAAACTGACTACTCTTTCTCCAAACCATACAGCGAAAAAACAGCCCAACTGATTGACGAAGAGGTAAAACTCATCATCGACGGACAATATGAACGGGCTAAAAAAGTACTAAGCGAAAATGCCGACGGACACGCCAAACTGGCTGCACTACTGCTGGAAAGAGAGGTGATCTTCAGCGAGGACCTTGAACACATTTTCGGGAAACGCCCCTGGGATGTAAAAAAAGAAGAGTTAAACAACACGAACAAAAAAACGGAAAATTCACCTGAAAAACCGGAGAACGAAACCATTCCGGCATAACATGAAAACAGCACGCGGGGAAATACTCGAAAAACTCAGGAACGCAAAAACAACCGTTCCGGCCTCCCCCGGTTTTGATGCTCCCGTTTACCACTCCATTGAAGGCCCGCTTGACGAAGCCTTCAAAAAAAACCTGGAACTGGTGAACGGGAGCGTTCATTGTTTCGATACCGAAAAAGAGCTTTTTGAAAACTTAACGGCCTTTCTCTCCGGTTACCCCCCGGAAACCATCGTGTGCGCTGAACCAATCCTTCAAAACCAATTGGTAAACTTTAAAATCCCTTTCTCTAACTATACCAGAATTACCAAAGAAATGGAAGTTGGTATTACCGGGTGCGAATTTCTGATTGCACACACCGGTTCGGTTATGGTTAGCTCGGCACAAAAAGGAGGCCGGCAAATGTCAGTTTATCCGCCGGTTCATGTTATTATTGCCCAAAAAAGCCAACTGGTGGGTTATCTCGAAGAGGCCTATTCAGGAATTCAGAAAAAATATGGCAGAAACCTGCCCTCGCAAATTACGCTGATTACCGGCCCCAGCCGCACAGCCGACATCGAAAAAACACTGGTTATGGGCGCTCACGGCCCGCGCGAACTCCATGTTTTCCTTTGGTGATCGGGTTCATTCTTCTTTTTAAATCATTCCCTCCTGTTGAATTTCAAAATGTTAACAGGTTGCCATTTCTTCAAAAACTAGTCTGTCGGCTCCGGTGAAACACCCGGCTGATTTATTTTTCCTATTCCTATTTTCTTTTACCTTTGTATTATGGAAAAAGGTTGGAAAGAAGTCTTTATGACAACACACGACTACAAAGCCGAAATGGCAAGGGAAATCCTCGAAAGCGAAGGGATTAAGACAGTCGTATTGAACCAGCAGGATACCGCCTACAAAGTATTTGGCGAGTACCGGGTTTATGTAGCAGAAGAAAACGAAACCCGCGCAGTTGAGCTGCTGAAAAATCTGAAACTGTGAGTAATTTGCTGAAACGCTCGCTGACCGGGATAATCTTTGTTGCCGTTCTCCTGTCGGGAACCATCATTCATCCCGTGGTTTTTACGCTGGTTTTTGGAACGTTACTGTTTTTAACCCAGTTTGAATTTTACCATTTGGTGGAAAAAGCCGGATTTTTGCCACATAAACCTGCAGGCATGGCTGCCGGTATGTTGCTGTTTATGGTTTGTGGCGCCATCGTCAACGGTTATATTCCGGCACAGTTTTGCCTCATCTTTATCCCCCTGGTGATTTTCATCTTTATGTTCGAGGTATTTCGTTCAAAAGCCGGGGCATTGCAAAACGCAGCGCAAACCCTTTTGGGATTTATTTACGTGGCTGTCCCGTTCAGCCTTCTTCATTTCCTAGTTTTCCCCGGGTTCCCGTCGAATGGCAGCTTTCACCCCTGGATACTGGCCGGCATTTTTTTTATCGTCTGGATTTACGATTCTTCGGCATACCTGCTTGGAACAAAATTCGGAAGGCACAAGATGTGCAAAACCATTTCGCCAAAAAAATCGTGGGAAGGATTTGTTGCAGGAACCGTTTTTGCACTGATTACGGGAATTTTGAATGCCGTGCTTTTCCCGGCGCTTTCGCTGCCTGACTGGATGATAATTGCCATTCTGGTTGTCGCTGCCGGGACGCTGGGCGATCTTTTCGAATCAAAAATCAAACGCGAGCTGAATATTAAGGATTCAGGCTCTGTTTTACCCGGTCATGGCGGATTTCTCGATCGTTTCGACAGTTTGCTTTTTGCCATCCCTTTTGTTTTTATTTGGTTAATTTTGGCAGGAAATATTTAAAATCATGAAAATCCATAAAGAAGGCATAAAAATCATTCCGGTGGCCTTGTTCATACTGGCTGTACTTGACTTTATCATCTGGTTATTACTGAAAGACTATCTCATTTTTTATTTTCTGATTGCGGCGTCCATCATTTTATCCGGATTGATTGCGTTCTTTTTCAGGGTCCCTGCCCGGAGCATCGAAATCAACGAGAACCAAATCCTGGCCCCGGCCGACGGCGAAATCGTGGTCATTGAGCCGGTTCTCGAAAAGGAATATTTTCAGGAAGAGCGGATGCAGGTTTCCATTTTTATGTCGCCGCTGAACGTGCACCAAAACCGGGCGCCGGTAGCTGGCGAAGTGGTTTACGTCCATCATAAACCCGGTAAATTTTACCCGGCTTTTATCCCCAAATCATCAGAAGAAAACGAGCGGTGCAGCACTGTTTTCCGGATGAAAAACGGCACAGAAATTATGGCGCGCCAAATTGCTGGTACTGTGGCGCGGCGCATTGCCAATTACACCAAACCCGGCGACACGTTGGAACAGGGACAGGAATACGGGTTTATCCGGTTTGGATCGCGGGTCGATCTGTTTTTACCTGTCGGCGTAAACATCAATGTTGAACTCAATCAGAAATCGGTGGGTGGAAAAACCATCATTGCAACTTTTTAAACGCAAATGAAACAAAACATCCTGAAAAACATCCCCAATTTTATCACCTCACTGAATTTAGTTTCCGGTTCGCTGGCGCTGTTTTTCGCCATCGACGGGCACCTGATCTGGGCTGGATTGTTCATCTGCCTCTCGGCAGTTTTCGATTTTCTCGACGGATTTGCCGCCCGGCTGCTAAAAGCCTATTCCGATATCGGGAAAGAACTCGATTCGCTGGCCGATGTGGTTTCGTTCGGCCTGGCCCCGGGGGCCATATTATTTACGCTCCTCGAATTTTCAATTTTTGGGAAAAACCAGCCCATTTACGAAATATCGGCCCGGTGGTACGAATGGCTCTTCCTTTTTACCGCATTTCTGCTCCCGGTATTTGGCGCCATCCGGCTGGCCCGGTTTAATACCAATTCCAGCCACGAGAACTTTTTCAGAGGGCTGCCCATACCGGCCAATGGCCTGCTCTGGGCGTCGCTGGGACTGATGCTGGAATACCCCGGGTCACAGGAAATTATGAAACATATTTATTCCACCAGAAACCTGGTCATCCTGGGCATTTTTATGGCTGGAATGATGGTCATTCATATGCCCATGTTTACGCTGAAATTTAAATCGCTGGCGCTGAAGGAAAACTGGTACCGCTACACTTTCCTTGTCATTTCATTGATATTTCTTATTGCTTTTAACGTATTCGGGCTGGTGTTCGTCATTTTTGCCTACATTCTGCTGAATGTGCTTTTTTACGTTTTAAAGGTAAAATATGAATAGCCCGGCAAATTAATCCGGTGTTTTTTCATTTTCCCAAGAGGAAGTACCGGAATAGTAGGTTTTTAAAACTCTTCGAAAACGGTAATAACGGTAAATTCCAATCAGAAAAATCACGAGACTCAAACCAAGAGAAAGATACCCCAGCCACTGAATGCGGCCAAATCCTTCAATTTGCAAAAAGGCAAATCCGGCCAGAATCAGGTAAAGCGAAGTCCGGATGTAAGCAAAAAAAGTACGTTCATTGGCCAGCTTGGTCCGTTCAAGGGCCAGGTAATCACGAAGAATAATTTTCTCCCTGTTTTCGAAGGTATAATTATCTCTCAACCGTTTCATCTGCACAAAATTTAAAAGTTGCTGATTGGCTGTTGGTTATGCTACTTCTCATTGTTGAGCTTTCTCACACGATGAAACTCACATCGGGTTTGTTCATGGTTGTTAGTCTCGCCTCGGGGTGATGTTCGTTTCATTTCCTTCTTTATTATGAATACTGAATTGCATTACTTTTTTCCCATGAAAAACAAATGTCCCTGAAAAGCTGAAAAACAAAATTTTCCCGAGGGAAAGATAAAAAATACGCCATGACAAAGTAAGTGTTCTCCCGCTTTCAGGGACTAACACTGAAACACACATCCATCAGGAAATGTTCTGTCGTACCCGATTTCAGATAAAATGAAGGCCGGAAACCGGGAAAATCCAATACACTATTTTAACGGGGCTGCGAATTTTAATACGTCATCTCCGGTAATTTTTTTATCGCAAAGGATAATCAACCGCTCAATCACATTTCTGAATTCGCGGATGTTTCCGGTCCAGCTGATTTTTTGCAGTTCGGCAATCGCGTCGTTGGTAATTGGCATTTCAGACATTCCGTATTCGCCACAAATCTGGCTGATAAAATATTCGGCCAGCAGCGGAATATCTTCCAGCCGTTCGTTCAGCGAAGGCACCTGGATGAGAATAACGCTCAGCCGGTGATATAAATCCTCGCGGAAGCGGTTTTCGGCAATCTCGTGCGAAATATTTTTGTTGGTGGCTGCCACCACGCGCACATCCACTTTCAGTTGTTTATCACCGCCGACGCGGGTAATCACGTTTTCCTGCAAAGCCCGTAAAACCTTAGCCTGGGCTGAAAGGCTCA
>CAZHKI010000182.1:0-7681 GCA_964533365.1 uncultured Maribellus sp.
GCCCTGCGAGAAATCGTGTGTGCTGGCCATTCACGAAGAGGCGGTTACCATTCGCGAAAACGAATGTGCTACTGTGGAACAGGCGTTTGAAGCCGGCATCATCTATCCTAATCCACCAGTCATCAGGACCGGGAAAAAAATGGCAGTGATTGGTTCGGGACCTGCCGGGCTTTCGGCGGCCGATCTGCTGAACCGCGCCGGGCATACCGTTACCGTTTTCGAGAAACACGATGCCATTGGCGGATTGCTGCGTTACGGAATCCCCGATTTTAAACTGAACAAGGGAATCATCGACCGCCGGCTCGATATTTTCAGGGCCGAAGGAATCATCTTTAAAACCGGGATAACCGTTGGCGCCGATATCACAAAAGACGAAATTCTGAATCAATTCGATGCTGTTTTATTGGCAACAGGCGCCGAACAACCCCGCGATTTGCCGGTGGAAGGCCGCGATTTGGATGGCGTCCATTTCGCCCTCGATTTTTTGATTCAGCAAAACAAAGTGGTGGCCGGGCAAACCATTCCTGAAAAGAACAGGCTCCTGGCCAAAAATAAAAACGTGTTGGTCATTGGTGGTGGCGACACCGGTTCCGACTGCGTGGGAACGTCTATCCGCCAGAAAGCCAAATCGGTAACCCAGATTGAGATTCTGCCAAAACCGGCTGAAACCCGTGCCGACAACAATCCCTGGCCCTACTGGCCCAACACCCTGCGTACTTCCAGTTCGCATCAGGAAGGTTGTGAACGGCGCTGGAGCCTCACCACCAAAAGGTTTTTAGGAGAAAAAGGAAAACTCAAACAGGTGGAAATTGCCCAGGTGGAATGGGCCAGCGAAAATGGCCGCTGGACCATGAACGAAATCCCCGGCACAACTGAAATTCTGGATGTTGACCTTGTCCTGCTTTCCATGGGATTTACCCAGCCGGTACAAACCGGGCTGCTGGACAGCCTCGGCATGGAATACGACCAGCGCGGAAATGTGAAGGTAAACGATAAAAAACAAACGTCGGTTGAAAAAATATTTGCCGCCGGCGACGTGGAACGTGGCGCCAGCCTGGTGGTTCATGCCATTGAAGCCGGGAAAGTGGCGGCCAAAAATATCGACAACTTCCTGCGAAAATAATAAATGATTGAGGTGAAGTAAAGACTTGTTCATCTGAAAAAATGAATGGCTTTACTTCACCCTAAATAAGGAAGTTTATTCAGCAAAATTGCGGTATTGATTAGTCCAGTTTTCGTTTGATGCTGCACCCCACCGGTTTTGTTTCGGCAACAACCACTGTCTCTCCGCTGGAAACGCTCGCAATGGCATCTTTCAGATAGGAATTTTTCACTTCGGTTGCACTTTTGTAGTTATCGTCGATAGCGCCTTTGTAAACCAGTTCCATTTTCCCGTTAAACAAAAAAGCGTGCGGCGTGGTTTGCCCGCCGAATGCATTGGCTAACTGGCTGTTTTCATCCACCACATACGGAAAATTGTACCCTTTTTCGGCAGCATGTTTTTTCATCGCCTCAAATGAATCGATTCCTTCGCGGTTTTGGTGGTTCGAATTCAGAACAATCATGCCTACCCCATGTTTTTCAGCAAATTCCTTCAACTCTGGGTAACGGCCTTCCCACTGAAGAACAAACGGACAAGCATTGCTCGAAAACAAAACCAGTACTCCATTTTCTTTTTTCACATCTTCCAGCGAATACGTTTTCCCGTTGACATCTGTCATTTTTACGTTCGTTAAAGCTGCTTTATCGCCCAGGCCCATCTTCCCTTTTCCGCCGGCAGCAAAAACTGCAGCCGAAAGCAGCATCAGCAAAACCAACCATCCATTTTTCATATCTTCTTCTTTTTAAATTAATACCTTAAGGTATTTTATTTAACGGGATGAAAGAAAAAAAGTTCATTTCTATCTTTCTAATAAACTTTCTCATTTCTCAGGGGTTATTTCCACAAAATGAATGAAATGAAGATTGATTCCATTCGAAGAGAATATTCCCGCCAGACGTTAAGCAAAAACCAGGTTGATAAAAATCCGTTCACCCAATTCCGGAAGTGGATAGAGGAAGCCATTATATCAAAAATACCGGAACCAACTGCCATGTCGGTCGCGACAGTGGGAATGGACGGTTTTCCTCAATCCAGAATTGTTTTGCTGAAATATTTTGATGAAACAGGTTTTGTTTTTTTCACCCATTATCAAAGCCAAAAAGGGATTTCCATCGAAAATAACCCGAAAGTGAGTTTACTTTTTTTCTGGCCCGAATTGGAACGGCAAATCCGGATAACGGGGATTACTGAAAAAACCACGGACGAAATTTCGGACAACTATTTTTATTCCCGGCCGGTTGCCAGTCGAATCAGCGCGGTGGTTTCGGAGCAAAGCCGCGAAATTGTTTCGCGCCAGTTTCTGGAAAAACGTGTGGCAGAATTCCTGAAACACAATAAAAATTGGAGTATGGAAAGACCTTCAACCTGGGGCGGTTATGTTGTTAAGCCCGTGCGGTTTGAATTTTGGCAAGGCCGCGAAAGCCGGCTACATGACCGCATTGAATACGAAAAGCAGAATAACGGATGGAAGATAAAACGACTTGCACCATAAAAACACGGCATGGGTGGAACCCATGAAATTCTGTTACATTGCAGATTCAGTAATATCAAAATCGGGAAAAAGCAAAACGGATTCGGTTACCCACCAAAATCGAGTTTAAATTTTTCTTTCAGCAAAGCCAGAGCCGGATTCTTTTTCATCATTTCCTCGAATTTTTCGGCATCGGTATAAATCAGGCGCCCTTTAATTTTTTCGGTAATTTGGGTAATCAGTTCGATCTTCGAATTTTTCAGTTCTTTTCGCAACCACGACACCAGTTCGGGTTTGATTCCGGCAATTAAATTTTCCTGAATATGGTTTTCAATCTCGAGCAACAGTTTGTAATCGTTGGTAATTTCGGGCACACTCGAAAGTGTTGTCCGCAAGTTGGGGCGTTCGTCAAGCCGGATTAAAAACTGTTCCCACTTTTGTTTCAGATCGTCAGCCGTAAAATGTTCATTCTCATTGGCCTGGGTATAAATCTGGTGCTGTTCTTTGGCCGAAATGGTCTCATCCTGAAATTTTCCCTGAAGCGCATCTTTGATGGAAGGCATTTGCAGGTCGCTCATTTTCCGGCGGGCAATTTTTGAAGGCTGAACGGGCGCTGAAGGTTCGGGACGGGCAACCGGTTTAACGGCCGGCTGGTTGGCCGGAGTGCCGGATGGTTTTACCGCTTGTTCCGAGAAAATGGGTTCAAGAATATCGTCGAAACCGTCAGCTATTTTTTTTTTAGGGTTAGCTGCGCTATCCGAACCAGGGCAAGCTCAATCAACAACCGCTTGTTCTGGCTGGCTTTATACTGAAGATCGCAATCGTTACTGATTTGCAGGGCTTCGAGCAAAAACTGGCTTTCGCAGGCAGCAGCCTGTGTTTTGTAACGTTCTTTAATTTCGCCACCCACTTCCAGCAGTTGAACAGTAACCGGATCTTTGCAAACCAGCAAATCGCGGAAATGGCTGCTCAGCCCGGAAATAAAATGATGTCCGTCGAAACCGTGGTTCAGGATATCATCAAAAGTCAGCAGTGCGTCGGCAACTTCGTTTTTCAGAAACTGATCGGTCAATCTGAAATAATAATCGTAATCGAGTACGTTCAGGTTGGTAATGACATCATGGTACGTTACATTTTTGCCCGAGAAGCTGACAATCTGGTCGAAAATGGACAGGGCATCGCGCATGGCCCCGTCGGCCTTTTGGGCGATCACATTTAAACCTTCTTTCTCCACTTCAACACCTTCACTTTTCGCAACAAATTCAAGATGCCCCGCAATATCGGCAACTTTTATCCGGTTGAAATCAAAAATCTGGCAGCGCGATAAAATGGTGGGGATAATTTTATGTTTTTCGGTGGTCGCCAAAATAAAAATGGCATGTTTGGGCGGTTCTTCCAACGTTTTCAGGAAAGCGTTAAATGCCTGCTGCGAAAGCATGTGAACCTCGTCGATGATATACACGCTGTATTTTCCCATTTGCGGGGGAACGCGCACCTGGTCGGTAAGGTTGCGGATGTCGTCAACCGAATTGTTCGAAGCGGCATCAAGTTCATGAATATTAAACGACCGGCTGGTATTGAACGCCTTGCACGATTCACATTCATTGCAGGCTTCCGTATCGGACGAAAGATTGGTACAGTTGATGGTTTTGGCAAAAATACGGGCACAGGTGGTTTTACCAACGCCACGCGGGCCGCAAAACAAATAGGCATGGGCCAACTGGTTGCTTTTGATGGCATTCTTCAACGTATTGGTAATCGACGACTGTGCAACGACTGTGTCGAATGAATCGGGCCTGTATTTTCGTGCTGAAACAATAAAATTTTCCATAACTGCGCATTGCTGCTTATCCGGTCAAAGATAAACAAATATGCCTTTTTTGCATGGATTTTTTATTAACAAGAACTTTATAATCCGAAATTTTGTTGATTTGTTGTGACATAATAAAATGGAACCAATGAAAAACATCGTCCTGTTTTTTTGCCTGTTTCACTCTGTTCAGGTTTTTGCACAAACCAAAACACTGTACGATTTTAAGGCAACCGACATCCATGGTGAAATTTTTGATTTTGCCACGTTGAAAGGCAAAAAAGTGATGATTGTCAACACTGCCTCGGAATGTGCTTTAACACCGCAATTCAAAAAACTTCAGGAATTGTATGAGGAATATGGCGGCGACGATTTCGAGATTATCGGTTTTCCGAGCAACGATTTTGGGAAACAGGAACCGGGCACCAACGAAAACATCAGTGAATTCTGCTCTTCCAAATACGGAGTCTCGTTCCCGATGATGGCTAAAATCGAGATTAAAGGCGACAATATGCACCCCGTTTACCGGTGGCTTACTAACAGCAGCGAAAACGGAACACTGGATGCCAAAGTTATGTGGAATTTCCAGAAATTTATGATTGACAGAGAAGGAAATGTTGAAGATTTTGTACCACCTTTTCAGGGGCCAAAAAACAAAAGAATAATCGAGTGGCTGCAGGAAAACCAATAATAATTACCTGTTAAACAATTTCCCGGGACGGTCGGTTTCTATGGGTGTTTTTCCGTGAATATTTCCACCTCCCCACTCTTTTCGTGTTTTCTTTTTCCTAAATTGAATCACTTTTTTATTTCGTTCATTTTTAAAATTCTGACGAAAATATTCAATCGAATAGAGCGGAAGAAAAACGATGAAAAAAACCAGCAATCCGCCAATTATCCAAGGTTTTGCATTCGCCGAAGTAAACAAGTGAACAAAAACAGCAATTAATTCCACAAAGAGAACTCCCGGCCCGGAAATATATAAAATCGTTTTTTTGAGTTTTTCCATGATTCTATTTTAAAGCATTTTTATAAACTGACAAAACCCTTTCGCGTGCAAAAGTATGCTCAACTATTGGCTGCGGATAACGGGAAGTTCCGTATTCAGGCACCCATTTTAAAATGTACTTTCCCTGCGGATCGAACTTTTTTTGCTGTGCTTCCGGGTTAAAAACCCTGAAATATGGCGCAGCATCGCAGCCACAGCCGGCAGCCCACTGCCAGTTCCCGTTGTTCGAAGCCAGCTCAAAATCAAGCAGTTTTTCCGCAAAATAAGCTTCACCCCAACGCCAGTCAATCAGTAGGTGTTTGGTGAGGAAACTTGCGGTTACCATCCGTACCCGGTTATGCATAAACCCGGTTTCGTTCAATTCGCGCATGCCGGCGTCAACCAGCGGAAAACCGGTTTCTCCCCTGCACCACCGTTCAAATTCCTTTTCGTCGTTCCGCCATGCAATAAAGTCATATTTCGGCTTAAACGCCCTCGTTTCCACCTGAGGAAAATGCCAGAGAATGTCCATAAAGAAATTTCTCCAAATCAGTTCGTTCAGAAACACTTCCGACAAATCCAGCGCTTTTTGCGTTACTTCGCGGATGCTGATGGTACCGAAACGCAAATGAACGCCCAGTCTTGAAGTCCCCAAAACGGCAGGAAAATCGCGCGTTTTCGCATAATCACGAATAATATTCTCCGAAATTTTCTGTGGAGGTGGCTGAATACGGCCTGGTTCAAATCCTATCTCTTTTAGTTCCGGGAAATAAAACGGCTTTGTTTTAAGAAGCCGGTTCAGGTATTTCTCTGAATAATAAGCAGAAACCGGATGATTGTCCAAAACCTGTTTCCATTTTTTACTGTACGGCGTAAAAACCGTGTACGGTTCACCGTTATCTTTCCGTATTTCGCCTCCTTCAAAAATAACATGATCTTTAAAAGCATGGAATTCAATTCCTTTCGACTTCAAAAATGTTTGAACGGCGCTGTCGCGCTGAATGGCATAAGGCTCGTAATCGTTGTTCGTAAAAACAGCCGCAATTTCGTACTGTTGAATTAACTGCCGGAATGCTTCAAGCGGAAGGGCATGAAATACTTTTAATGAACTTCCCGCTTTTTCGGTTTCGCTTTTAATTTTCTGAACTGTACGATAAATAAACGAAACGCGGGCATCGTTTTTATCGCTCAGTTTCCCGAGAATGTTGGGATCGAAAATGAAAACCGGCAAAACCGGCAATCCTGAATTGAGCGACTGAAAAAGCCCGTGATTATCCGTCAGGCGCAAATCGCGGCGAAACCAGAAAACAGCAATTTTATTCATCCTGAAAAATTAGTTTTACGAATTAACCGCCACTCGCTTAGCCCTTATAGCCCTGACAACTGCTTTTGAAACAACATTTTCAACGCCCATTTGTTTCAGTTGTTCCCTTGCCGGTTTTCGCTTTTCGCGCCGGGGGAACAGTCTTGAAAACAAACCTGACTGGGGTAGCAATGAAAGCAGGCAGCGTTTGGACTCATCATCGGCGCCTCTGAAAATCCAATTTTCTATCTCATCCACCATTTTTGCAACACGCATCCGATCAACCAGATAAACTTTCTTCCACTGAAAAAAAAGAATCTGTTTTTCCTCGACACGGATTAGTCTTTTACTGACAAGACTTTGTATGATCAGCTTCTTAACTGACCGGTACGACCACGAAAAACGTTGAATCCACCGATATACACTTCGCGGAGTTCCTGCTTTTTCCATTCTTTCGATGGCCAGTTTCTGAACCGGATCCAAATATTTTTTGTCGGTCAGGACAGCTTTTTTTCCTTCGAACCTGATTTTATTTCCGACATAAAGATCTAATAAAACCGCCCCCGAAACCAAATAATTCAAGTTATTGAAAACGGAAGCAATAATTCCTCCCTTTTGCGGATGAATGGACAGTAAATAAATTTTTTCAGGCAACGTCAATGATGATTCCATTTTTTTATGGTGTTGTTTTTTCTTTACTTTATGCTTTTCAAAATCGACACCGAAAGTTACAAACAATCGGGAACAAACCATGTCATCAAAAACACTTTAGTATGGGAAAAGGATTTGCAAGCGACAATAATTCGGGAGTTCACCCGCTTGTGTTCAAAGCAATGGAAGCTGCCAACAACGGACACGTGACCGGATATGGGAACGATGAATATACACAAAAAGCCATTGCGGTTTTTAAAGAAAAGTTTGGCCCGGAAACCGAAGTTTTTTTTGTTTTCAATGGCACCGGCAGTGCAATTTCCTTTTTGTATTGAACAGTCTGGGAGGGGTGGACG
>CAZHKI010000183.1:0-7665 GCA_964533365.1 uncultured Maribellus sp.
GAGCCGAATTGTGCCTTTCCAATTCCAATCACATTTCCCGCTTCGTCGGTGATTTTGATTAAATCCCCCTTTTTAAATTCGTTGATCACCTTAACAATTCCCACGGGAAGCAAACTCACGGCTCTTTCCGATTTCAGGGCTGAAATGGCGCCTGAGTTGGCCACCACCTGTCCTTTTGTAAAATCGTCGGAATAGCCGATCCATTTTTTAATGCCGCTCGAAGGTTTTTTATTGGGAACAAACCAGGTGTGTTCCTGCTCTTTCTGTACATTCAGGATGTTGATTAAAATATTTTCAGTGGTACCATTGGCCACATGAACCGCAATCCCGTCGCCGGCCACCTTTTTGGCAATCCTCATTTTGGTGAGCATCCCTCCCCTTCCAAAAACCGACTGGCCGCTGACAACAACTTCTTCTCCCAACGGTTCGTCCGGGTCAATTTTTCGGATCAGCTCGGCATTTTCGTTTTGCGGGTGGTTGTTGTAAACCCCGTTCACATTCGATAAAATAATGAGCGCTTCTGAGTTGACCATCGAGGCAATCAATCCCGACAGTTCATCGTTGTCGGTAAACATCAGTTCGGTAACCGAAATAGTATCGTTTTCGTTGACGATGGGAATCACTTTGTTATCGAGCAGGGTGGCGAAACAGTTTTTCATGTTCAGGTAATGGTTGCGGTCGGAAAAATTTTCCTTGGTGGTTAAAACCTGGGCGCAAACCAATCCCTGTTCATTAAAGAAATCGGAGTACCGGCTGATGAGTTTTACTTGTCCAAGTGCCGCCCACAACTGCCGCTGCGAAACCGGGTCGGTTTTTTTCAGCGGTTCGAGTACGGCCCTTCCGGCAGCCACTGCCCCCGACGATACCACCACCACTTCCACACCTTTTTTATGAAGGAAAGCAATCTGATCGACCAGGTGGGCAATCCGCGAAACGTTAAGCGTCCCGTCGGGTTTGGCCAACACGTTACTGCCAATTTTGACCGTTATCTTTTTATAGCGGAACTTCATGGCTATATCATTTTTTCAGATTATCTGAATTTTCAACTTTTTTGTAGGATGCCAGAACGCCCTGAATGAGCGACGAACTAAATCCTTTGTGTTCCATTTCATTCAATCCGGTGATGGTAATTCCGCGCGGGGTGGTTACCTTGTCGATTTCCTGTTCGGGATGGTGCCCGGTTTGCAGGATCAGCTCGGCTGCCCCTTTTACAGTTTGCGCAGTGATAAACTGTGCCAAATCGGCGCTGAACCCGATTTCGATACCTCCCTGAATGGCAGCCCTCATGTAGCGTAGCGCATAAGCAATTCCGCACGAAGCAAGCACTGTGGCAGCCGACATCAGTTCTTCGGGGATTTCAACCGTTTTACCCAGCTTGTTGAACATTTCGGTTACATACGATTTATACGGGCCGCAATTTTTGTTTGATGAAATACAGGTCAGTGATTCCTGCAGGGCAATGGCGGTATTGGGCATAACGCGGAAAATGGGAACATCGTCGCCGGCTATTTCACCCAATTCCTTAATGTCAACCCCGGCAACAATAACAATCAGAATTTTTCCCGGAAGTAGTTCCGGTTTAATTTCCCGGATAACGCCTTCAACATGATAGGGTTTTACAGCGACAATAATCACTTCGGCCTTGCTGGCTGCTTCGCGGTTGTTGCTGCCGGTAATTAATCCGTGCGATTTCATTTCCTGAAGGGTTGTTTCCCGGCGGTCGGCCACAAAAATATCGGAAGCCGGCACAAAACCCGATTTCAGCAAACCCATGGCAACTGCTCCGCCCATGTTTCCCACGCCTATAATTGCAATTTTTTTATTTTCCATTTTTAAAAGTTTCAATGGTATTAACGTTCGAACTGTGTCCGTTCATATTTAATGCACCGTTATTTCTGACACTACTTTCTCAAAAGCAGTTAAAAACTGATCGGCTTCAACTTTCCCCATACAAAGCGGGGGAAGCAACCGGATGATGTTTGATCCCGAAACGCCGGTAAAAACCTGATGCTCGAACAACAATTTCTTACGTATTTCCTGAATCGGATTTTTTGATTCAATCCCAATCATCAGCCCTTTTCCCCTGACTTCAATATCCAACTTCATAGCGGCCAGTTTTTCCATCAGGTAAGTTCCGGTTTCCAAAGCTTTCGCAATCAGGTTTTCATTTTGCAGAACATCGAGCACGGCAATGGCAGCGGAGCAGGCTAAGTGGTTTCCGCCAAACGTGGTGCCAAGCATCCCAAACCAGGGTTTGATTTCGGGCTGAATAAGTACTCCGCCGATGGGGAAACCATTGCCCATTCCTTTGGCCATGGTAATCAAATCGGGCTGGATTGGGAAATACTGGTGAGCAAAAAACTTGCCGCTACGTCCGTAGCCCGACTGGATTTCATCGATGATAAGCAGGCTCCCGTATTGTTTGGTGAGTTTGCCCAATTGAACCAGAAACGCTTCATCCGGAACGCGGATTCCGCCGATTCCCTGAATCCCTTCCACAATAACCGCAGCTACTTCGCCGGTTTTTAGTTCATTTTCAACTGTCTGAATTTCATTAAATGGCAAAATCACAGCATTGTCGGTCACATTTACCGGGGCCACAATTTTTGGATTGTCGGTCAGGGCCACAGCTGCCGAAGTACGGCCATGAAAACCTTTTTTAAAACTGATAAACTTCTTCCGTCCGGTAACAAACGAGGCCAGTTTAATGGCATTTTCGTTGGCTTCGGCGCCCGAGTTACACAGGAAAAGCTGGTAATCGGGGTAACCCGAAAGCGAGCCCAGTTTGTCGGCCAGTTCCTGCAGCAGCGGATTTTGTACCGAATTGGAGTAAAACCCGATTTGCGCAAGCTGCCCCGAAATTTTTTCCACGTAGTGAGGGTGGCTGTGCCCGATAGAAATCACGGCATGTCCTCCATATAAATCGAGGTATTTTTTCCCTTCCGAATCCCAGATATAACAACCTTCGCCTTTGACCGGGGTGATATCAAAAAGCGGATAAACGTCAAATAATTTCATTTTTCATCATTTACTTGCCACAAATTAAAAAGGTTTAATTTGTAAATCTGTGGCAATGGTTTTTTAAAAAGCCACCGGTTTTAGATTCAAGCCGGTTTTTTCGTCAATCCCAAACATCAGGTTCATATTTTGAACAGCCTGTCCGGACGCGCCCTTTATCAGGTTGTCGGTAACACTGATGATGACCAGTTTATTCCCGTGTTTCTCCAGATAAACAACTGCTTTGTTGGTATTTACCACCTGTTTCAGCCCAGGATTGGTTTTGGTTACAACCACAAACGGATGCGGCTGATAGAAATTTTCATACAAATCATAAGCTTCTTCTGCCGTACCCTCAAAACGGGTATAAGCCGAAACGAAAATCCCGCGGGTGTGGTTTCCACGAATGGGCACAAAGTTAAACTCACCGGCAAACGAAGGTTGCAGTTGCGATAAACTTTGCAGGATTTCACCTTCGTGCTGGTGTTCCATAATTTTATAGGCCGAAAGGTTACTGCTACGCCAGCTAAAGTGCGATGTTTCGGTGGGTTTCTGCCCGGCCCCGGTCGATCCGGTGATGGCCTGCACATGCACGTCGTTCAGCAATCCGGCGGTAGCCAGGGGCAGCAACGCCAGTTGAATCCCGGTGGCAAAACAACCGGGATTGGCAATGTATATGGCCTTTTTAATGTCGTTGCGGTTCAGTTCGGGGAGACCGTAAATGAAATCGTTCCCGTCGCGCTTCAACCTGAAATCGTGACTTAAATCAATCACTTTTAATGAAGCGGGCAGGGTATTTTCCTCCATAAACTGCTTCGATTTTCCATGCCCCATGCAAAGAAAAATCACATCGGCCTGACTGAATGGCATTTCTCCGGTGAAGCGGATTTCGGTTTCGCCCAGCAAATCGTCGTGAACATCCGATATCAGGTTTCCGGCATTGCTTGTGCTTTGTACAAAAGCAATTTCCACCTGCGGATGGTTCAGCAGAATTCTCAGCAATTCGCCAGCCGTGTAACCCGCCCCTCCTATTATTCCGACTTTTATCATCAGGTTCAGATTTTTTTGTTTACAGAGTGGTACACTTTCAGCGAGTTCGACAAAATTTTAGTGAATCCTTTCACATCGTCGGCCGTCCAGGCTTTTACGGTTTCGCCGTATTCGCCAAAGCCGGAGTTCATTAAATCGTGTTCCGACTCAATTCCCTGCAATTCGAAGTGGTACGGTTTCAGTTTTACAAAAACTTTTCCGGTCACATTTTCCTGGGTCGATTCAAGAAATGTTTCCATATTGCGCATCACCGGTTCGTGGTACATGGCTTCGTGCAGAAACATCCCGTACCAGTTGGCCAGTTGTTCTTTCCAGTAAATCTGCCATTTGGTGAGGGTATGTTTTTCCAGCAGATGATGTGCCTTGATGATTAACAGCGGCGCGGCAGCTTCGAAGCCAACCCTCCCTTTAATTCCGATGATGGTGTCGCCCACGTGAATGTCGCGGCCAATGGCATATTTCGAGGCAATTTCATTCAGCGCCTGAATGGTTTTCGGGCCGTTTTCGAACGATTTTCCGTCGATGGTTTTTAATTCCCCTTTTTCGAAACCCAGTTCAATCATTTTTTCTACTGAAGTTTCCAACTGACTTGGGTAAGCTTCGTTTGGAAGCCCTTTGGAAGAAGTAAGCGTTTCTTTTCCGCCAATGCTGGTTCCCCACAACCCCTGGTTGATGGAATACTGCATTTTGATAAAATTATCGTCCACGCCATGTTTGCGGAGGTAATCGATTTCTTCCTGGCGGCTCAGCATCAAATCGCGGATGGGTGTAATGATTTCGATTTCGGGTGCCAGCACCTGGAAGGTAAGGTCGAACCTCACCTGGTCGTTTCCGGCGCCGGTACTGCCGTGTGCAATGTATTTTGCCCCGATTTCCTTGGCATAATTAATGGCGGCAATGGCCTGAAAAACGCGCTCGGAGCTGACCGAAACCGGGTAAGTATTGTTTCGCAGAATATTTCCGAACACCATGTAGCGGATACATTTTTGATAATATTCTTCGGTGACATCCAGGGTGACATGATCTTTGGCGCCCAGTTTAAAGGCCTTTTCTTCAATTCGTTTCAGTTCTTCTTCCGAAAAACCGCCGGTATTTGCAATGGCGGTATAAACCTCAAATCCTTTTTCTTCTTTTAAATACTTCACACAAAACGAGGTATCCAATCCCCCGCTAAAAGCCAAAACCAATTTTTTATTCATCTTTTCCTATCTTTTACAGGCAGTTTTATAAACATTTCTAAATATTCAGTTCAAACCAACAGGTGTCCCTGAATCTGGGCTACTGAAAGGCAACTGCCCCGTTTTTAACTAAAACCAAAACATCATTTTTAAAACCTTTTTGGGTTTCAATTTCTGGATAATATCCAGCAGGCTGCGTTTGCGGATCGTGTTTGGCGTCCCGTTTTCTTTCTCCTTTATTTCCCATACGGGATCGTACAACATGCCGGTACAAAGGCATTTTGAACGCTGGGTACGCATCAGGATGTCGTAATTGACACAACCTTTGCAGCCATTCCAGAACATATCGTCGGTGGTCAGTTCCGAGAAAGTAACCGGCCGGTAACCCAGTTCGTGGTTAATTTTCATCACCGCCAGTCCGGTAGTTAACCCAAAAATTTTGGAGTTCGGATATTTTTTCCGGGAAAGTTCAAACGCTTTCTTTTTGATGGATTTGGCCAGTCCGTAACCACGGTATTCCGGCACAACAATAAGGCCCGAGTTGGCTACAAATCCCTTGTTACCCCAGGTTTCGATGTAGCAAAACCCGGCAAAAATATCTCCGTCCAATGCCAGTATCGCTTTCCCTTCAGTGATTTTCGCCGTCAGGTATTCGTTGGTACGGCGGGCAATCCCGGTTCCCCGGTGTTTGGCAGCATCGTCAATGGCATTGTTAATTTCATCCACATATTTTACGTGTTTTTCACCCGTAACTTCAATCCTAAGATTTTTCAAATCTTTCATCTCTCTCTACTGTTTTATATTTTATCCTTCAAATTGGGCATAATCTGTTTCAGAACATTGACAAGGTCAGCTTTCGAAATACCTTCACGCTGAATGATCAGAATGGTATCGTCGCCGGCTACGGTTCCCAGAATTTCCCAGGGACTGACCCGGTCAATTACGGCAGCAATACTGCTGGCATAGCCCGGCATAGTGCGCAAAACCGCCAGGTTTCCCGAAAACTGAATATCCTTAAAACCATCCGACAAAAAATTAACACGCGACTGTTCTGTTGTGTCGGCAACCTTCGCCCACTCAGGAATGGAATATACATATCCTTTCACCGGATGTGGAATTTTGCTTACCTGCAGGTTTTTCAAATCGCGCGACAGGGTTGCCTGTGTTAAAAAAAATCCTTTCAGCTTCAACTCACTCAGCAATTCATCCTGACTACGGACATTTCCTTTCTGAATGATTTTTCGGATTTCCAGTTGCCTTTCTGTCTTGTTCTTCATAATGAATAATTATTCATTTGCGATGCAAATTTATACAAAAATTTAAATGCGATACTGAAAACCGTGATTTTTATGGCCTGAATCTTATTTTATGGTTAAGGGGAAAATTGTTTCGGCGTAAATTCGGGAATACAATTCCCGATATTGGCGTAATTTTAAGAATTAAATAGAACACTGGCAGTTTGAAGATAGGATTACTGCACTGAATGTTGCCTGTTTCTTGGGGCGAAAACAATCTTTTGCATTTTTATTCACACAAGATGAAATTTTATGCAATTCGCTTTTAAATCCTCTCACGTTTCAGATTTATTTTTTATTTTTGCAGCGTCGATTGATTTAAAACTCAATCAGAAAAAGATGAAAAAGAGAGCAAAACTGATATACAAAAGAAATGGAAGGAAATGCGTTTGAAACTTTTATAAGTCAAACGCATTTTTTTTATCGTAAAATGTAGAAAATGTTACAGGTAAAGCAAGCAAAACTCACCCTCGAAGACGGAACTGTATTTATAGGGAAATCATTCGGAAGCGAAAAATCAGTGGCTGGCGAAGTGGTTTTTTACACCGCCATGACGGGGTATCCCGAAAGTTTGACCGACCCGTCGTACACCGGGCAAATTCTGGTATCGACTTACCCGATGATTGGGAACTACGGTGTGCCTTTCGATGCCCGTGAAAACGGAATTCACAAGTACTACGAATCGAACAAACTGCACATCACCGGATTGATTATTTCGGATTACTCGTTCGAGTTCAGCCACTGGAATGCCCAAAAAAGTTTATCGGACTGGCTAAAAAAATACAATGTCCCGGGCCTTTTTGACATCGACACGCGAGCCTTAACAAAAATTTTACGTGAGAAAGGTTCGATGCTGGGAAAGATTGAATTTGAAAACGAGACCATCGATTTTTACGATCCCAACAAGGAAAACCTGGTTGCCATGGCCAGCTGCCAGCAACGCGAAGAATACGGCAACGGTCAGCATCGCGTGGTTTTGGTCGACTGCGGGGTAAAAAACAACATCATCCGCTGCCTGCTCGACCGCGACGCCACAGTAATCCGCGTTCCGTGGAATTACGATTTTACCGATGAGGAATACGACGGCGTGTTGGTGGGGCGGCTGGCCGCCATGCCCAGCGCCGCGGGGGATTTCCGCATCTTCT
>CAZHKI010000184.1:0-7652 GCA_964533365.1 uncultured Maribellus sp.
TTTCAGTAAGCGTTACCGGGTATCAGCCCATTAAGTTTGTACAGGATCCTAAAGCATCGGGCGGCAACGTCGATCGGAACGAACGTTCTACCTGCGACTTGCCGGTTTACCGCTATGCTGAAGTGCTCCTTAATTATGCCGAAGCAAAGGCAGAACTTGGCACCTTGACACAGACTGACCTTGACCAATCTATCAATCTGATCCGTCAGCGTGCAGGAATGCCTAACCTTGACATGAACGCTGCCAACGCCAATCCCGACAGATACCTTTCTGACCCGGAAACAGGCTACCCGAATGTTACAGGCGCAAACAAAGGCGTCATCCTTGAAATCCGCCGTGAACGGGCCATTGAACTGAATCAGGAAGGATTCCGCTTCGACGACCTGGTTCGCTGGAAAGCAGGTTATTGCATCGACCAGTCCACTTACGGCATGTATTTTCCCGGTCCCGGAGCATACGACCTGAGTGGTGACGGACAGGCTGATGTTACACTTTATGCCAATGGAACACCCAAACCTAACGTTACTTCCGGAGTCGCATATGAGATAGGAAACGAAATCATTCTTTCAGGAGGCAATAAAGGTTACATTTACTATCATAAAAATATCGAACGCACTGCTTTCGACGAAGGGCGCGATTATCTCTACCCGATTCCGATTAACGAGCGTTCGCTCAACCACAATCTTACGCAGAACCCGGGTTGGAATGACGGACTCTCTTTTTAACTGAAAAATGGTAATTGATAAAAAATTGCAAAATCATGAAACGTACAAATTATATCATATTCTCTATCCTGCTGGTGTTTGCAAGCCTCTTACAGGGCTGCACCGATGAAGAGAGCACACTGTCCAAGGCTGTTTTGGCAAGCGTTGGCACACTGAATTTTGAAGCGACCGGAACATCGGGAAAAACCATCACCGTTTATGCTGATGCCGACTGGGTTACGGAAGTTCCCGAATGGGTAACAGTTTCACCTGCTTCCGGCACAGGAACGATGGATGTTACAATAACTGTAACGGAAAATATCCGCGGTGGCGCTGTTGACAATCCCCGCAAGGCTGCGGTTGTATTTATGGGCGGCACACTGGCAAGCCGTGCCGAAGTGATAATTTCACAGAATGGAGACAAATATCGTGACTGTCAGGAATATACGCTTGCAGAATTGGCCACATTGGAAAACGAAACGGTCGTTATTGTTCCGCAAGTCACCGTAACAGCAGTCACAACAAAAGGGTTCATCGTTAGCGATGGAACTGTGAATATCTTTATGCAAAGCTCATCTGCTGTCAGCGTTGGCGACAACGTTTCAGCAAAAGGGACAAAGCTCTCCGATACCCATTCGCTTCCATACGTTGAATGCGACGAAGCGAACGTTAATGCTACAGGCGGTACGGTAACCTATCCTGCTGCGGTTAACATCACTGACCAGGTGGATACTTACACCTCCACTTCGAGAACTTTAATTATGGTCAGTGGTATATTGAATGGCAATAACGTAACGGTGGAAGGCGCTAATTATTCGGTTGCAGTAACTGATGCGCCTGAAAATTTGGAGCTTGCTCCGTTGAATGGACATAAAGTAAAAGCTACTGGTTATTTTGCCGGTGTGGCCGCTCCTGTTGTGAAGCTAAACGCTACTGCCATTGAAGACCTCGGTGTTATGGAAATCATCTATTTTGCTGAAGACTTTGAGTGGTTGAAACCTTATGCTGAAGCTAGCGCAGCCGGCCAGACCGTTGAGACAGACAACCTCAGCGCAACTGCCCCTCAGATATCGGCTGCGGCTACGGCTGTTAACGGCATTACAGCCAATGATGCGCTTCTCCAGAAAGGGTATCAATTCCTGCGCGTTACCCCCACGAGTACGAATGCGGGCGAGTGTATCTATCTTCAGAAAAATTACCTCAAGTTCGGTAAAACGGGCTTTCAGGCCGGTATCGTTCTTCCGAAACTTGAAGATATTCCTTCTGGTGTAACAACGGTGCTGTCGTTCGACTGGTGTCCGATGCGCCAGGGATCGGGCAAAATAGATCCCGTCAACCTGATCGTCATCGTTGCTAATGGAAGCGATGAAGTGACATTCGAAATACCCGAATCGGGTTTCGAGGATGGTCATCGACTTGAGTGGATTAGAGCAGAAGTAGCGCTCACCGGTGTTACTATCAGCAATGACACCAGGATTACGATCCGTCAGACTAACTGGCAGTTAAGCACGGCCAACCGCTGGTTCCTCGATAATATTAAACTTATAAAGGCTAATTAACAAATTGCCGGATAAACAGAGAGGCTGTCCGATATTTTTTGGATGGCCTCTCTTTTTTTTGTTGGTTCCTGATATATTTTTATACTTCTGAAAGCCAACTACAATTCGTAAAGCCCGTTTTCAGTAATTATAAAACCGGGTAGTATTGACGAACATTGTGAATTATCTGAAAGTGGTGTTGATATTCCGGAATGAAAAGATGAACTCAGGGAACAATCTTCGCATTTATTTGATATTATGGCTACCTACATTGATATTGCTGACCTCAAGTACCCGAAAGAATACAACAGCCGCGAAATACCGCTTTACGAAGGTAAAAAAACTCGAACAGTTTACTCCTGATGATAAAAATGCCTGGAAAAGGTACAACATGGAAAACGACTGTTCGAAACAGTAACCCTTGCCGAAAAATATCCCGAGAAAGTGAAGAAAATGTCCAGCCTTTGGGAACAGGAAGTGCAGTGCAAGAATTAGGATAGTAGAATTTCCCGTCTGCGAACCTTTTGCAGGCGGGATTTTTTTACCTGAAAGCAGCCAATACCACCATCGAAATTCCAGGTACAATTGTTACTTCTGAAACAACCCGGCCAATTCCCTCTTCGTTGATTTCATTCCCGTCTGCTATCACCTGGAATTCCCCTTCGGGAAGCGGAATGGAAATTTCTTCGGGATTGGCATTAAAAATCAGTAAAATCTTTCGCCACGAATCACCGGAAGCGTCCCCGTCGAGACAATAGGAAACCACGCCAATTTTATACTGCGTGCAAAAATTTAGCGACTTACGAATCATCTCGGCTGACGGCATCCGGAATGCCGGGTGGTTCTTCCGCAGCGTGATAAGCTTTTTGACGTATTCAAAAACCGAGGCATACCCGGCTTTCCGGTCCCAGTCGATCTGGTTTACCGAATCTGGCGATTTGTAGGAATTGCCATTGCCACCTTTCGTCCCGCAGAATTCGCTCCCGGCGTGGAGGAAAGGCACACCCTGCGAGGTAAGCACCAGCGCCAGCGCCAGTTTGACCATTTTGCGCAGTTCCTCATCGGTGGCTTTGGGGCAGCTCATTTTCAACTTATCGAAAAGGGTGTAATTGTCGTGGCACGAGGCGTAATTGATACACTGCTCCGGCTCAGTAGCCCAGGGTTTTTTCGAAGTTTCCACGTAGTCGTAAACAATTTGTGGATGAAAAACTGCCCCCACTACTCCGAATTTGACAATCTCTTCACGGAGTCCAAGTCCGCTAACAAAACCTTTACTCTTTTTCAATCCGTGGTTTCCCTTTAACGCGTCGCGAAAATCGTCGTTAAAACCGGCAATGCCGGGCATTTGCGGAAGGTTCTGTTTTACTGCGCGGTATTGTTCCGGCATCGGACTCTGGTCGGCGGCCCAGCCTTCGCCATACAAAAGGATTCCGGGTTGTAGTTTATCCATTTCTGCCCTCACCATTTTCATGGTTTCCAGGTCGAGGATCCCCATTAAATCGAACCGAAAACCATCAATATGAAATTCCTGTTGCCAGTATTTCAGCGAGTCAATAATAAACTTTCGGACCATGGCGCGTTCGCTGGCAATTTCGTTTCCGCAGCCCGAAGCGTTGGCAAAAGTCCCGTCGGATTTTTGCCGGTAAAAATAGCCGGGAACGGTTTGGTTGAAAACCGATTCTTTGGCAAAATAGGTATGATTGTAAACCACATCGAGAATCACACCAATACCAGCCGAATGAAGGGCTTGTACCAGTAGTTTCATCTCTTTGATCCTGACCGCCCCGTCGTGGGGATTGACCGAATAAGAACCTTCAATGGCATTAAAATGGAGCGGATCGTAACCCCAGTTGTATTTTTCGAGCGGTTTTTCCTCGTCAACGGTAAAAAAATCGTTCACCGGCAACAGGTGGACATGCGTAATCCCCAGTTCTTTCAAATGCGATAAACCGGTAGAAATCCCTTTGGGCGAACGGGTATTATCTTCGGTGAATCCCAAAAATTTCCCTTTGTTGAAAACTCCTGAATTCCCGGCGATGGTAAAATCGCGGACATGCGTTTCGTAAATGATGGCGTCGGTCGGATTTTTCAGTTCCGGCCCTTTATCGTTCTCCCATCCTTCGGGATTGGTTTTTGCCGGATTATAAATCTGTCCCCTTATCCCGTTTACCCCTATGCAGCGGGCATATATATCGGGAGTTTCGGACAGCCATTCGCCGTCATTGATTCGGAACGTATAAAATTTCCCTTCGTAATCGCCACTCAGGATGGTTGACCAGGTTCCGTCGCCGGAAGCCTGAAGCTGGGTTTTATGAAATGTTTCCCCGGTTGACCCGTCTTTGAACAGGCGCAATTCGACTACTTTTGCCGTGGGGACCCATATTTTCACCAGCGTTTTTTCCGGCATCCAGAAAACGCCGAGATCGCTGCCTTCGTATACCGGGTAGGTTGAAAAATCAATGTGGTTAAACTTCCAGTCGCGCATCAGAATTTAAATAATGTCTTTCTTAAAAATACCGATGTACTACCCAGTTTCTTCCCTTTCACCTGATAAACCACCACTTTTATTTTTGGAAATTTTTTGAGGCTTTTATCGTGACTGTAAAACCGGTTTAGGTCGATGGGCAAAGTATGTGTTTTCCCTTTCTCCAGATAAAGCGGGTAGAATGAATAGTTGGCAAAACCTTTCAATCTGAATTTCCTTTTCATCCAGAAATTATCGAAAATCAGCAACGGCCGGTCCAAATCAATATCGGTATTTCCTTTGTTCTTCACTATTAACTGTAAATTATCAGGATAATAAATCCGATCCTTTTCTAATTCAACGGTCACCCGTTTGTACCGGAAGAATGTTTTTTTGCCGGTTCCCTGGTTTTTCCCGTTTGTCTTCCCGATAATGGCCAGTACAACAATTGTTGCCAGGATGATCAGCAAAACCCACAGAAGCTTGTCGCCATCGGGGGCTACCTCATTCTGAGCGAAAAGGTTATGATAAAAAATGGTAAGAAACAGGAATAAACAAACTCGTTTCACTAATATAAATTATTTATAATATTTTGTATTCCGATAAAATATACCATCAGGGACTAACTGCATTTCATAGCCCGTGGAACTCCCATGAGCGATTTATCCATTCCCTTTTGATTTTATTAAAGTATGGTCGTTTCATTTGTAATACTTTGCGGCAAAAATACAAGAAAATAGCCCTCCGGCAACAAATTTTTGCTTTTCCCAAAACATTATTCCGTTCATTTTGGGAGGCATAAAAGAGCGACAATCAAGTCGAAAATTTAGAGAACCCCGGCCCTGATGGTTTCCACTTCGCTGATGGTTTTAGGTTTGGGTTTTCCTAATAACCTCGCCCCGGTTTTGGTCATCACAAAATCTTCTTCGTTGCGGATTCCCCCGAAATTCCGGTAACGGTTCACTTTTTCCCAGCAGATAAAATCGTTAAATTTTTTTTGTGACTGCCACCCGTCGATCAGTTGTGGGATAAAATAGATTCCGGGTTCGATGGTAAACACGTGGCCTTCTTTCAGCGGTTTAGCCAATCGCAACGATTTCAGCCCAAACTGTGTACTTTTGGGCTGGCCGTCGTAACCGACCCAGATTTCTCCGAGGTCTTCCATATCGTGAACATCAAGTCCCATCATGTGGCCGGTACCGCAGGGGAAAAACAGGGCGTGGGCGCCGGCTTCAAAAGCATCGGCAGCATTTCCCCGGGTAAATCCCATTGCTTTGAGACCGTCGAAGATGGTCATGCAGGCAGCAATATGGGCATTTCTGAACGGTTTCCCAAGCTCAAGCGCATCGACGGCAGCCTGGTGTGCATCAATGGTAATCTGATAAATCTCTTTTTGTTCAGGAGTAAATTTCCTGCCAACCGGAAAAGTACTTGACAAATCGCCGGCGTAACCCCGCGGTGTTTCGTAACCGGCATCAACCAGAAACAAATCGCCTTCTTTTATCCGGTTCCCGTGGAAGTGGTTATGCAGGGTTTGCCCGTTGATGGTGGCGATAACCGGAAAAGCGATATTCCCGCCTGCTGCCAGCGCCACCTTCTGGATTTCGGCAGCCACTGCTGCTTCGGTCATTCCCGGGCGGGCAAAATTCATGGCCGCCATGTGCATATCCACCGAAACATCCACCGCATTTTCAATCTCCGCCAGTTCTTCTGCGGTTTTTATTTCGCGCTGACTGACCACTGCCCTGACCAGCTCAACCGAATAATTTTGCGAAATTTCATAAGGTGCAATTCCAAGCAGTTGCTGAAGTCTGATTTTATTCTCGGGGCGGTACAACGGCAGAAAATGAATTCTCCTGCCCTTATCCATCGCCAATTTTAAAAATTCCCCCAGGTTTTTCGACGGAAACGCTGTTTCCACGCCGCAAAGCGAAGCGCGTTCCGAAATGGTAGGCTGTGGCCCCATCCACACAATATCGTCGATGGTGTAATCGTCGCCGAACAGGATTTCGCGATCCTCGTCGATATCGATTACCGCGGCCAGCCCGGGGTGCTGAATCCCAAAATAATAGAGGAACGTGCTGTCCTGCCGGAAATGGTAAGTATTATCGGCATAATTCATTGGCGACTCGTCGTTCCCCAAAAAAAGAATAATTCCCGCGCCTGTTTTTTCCTTTAGAATTTCCCGGCGTCCGATGTAGGTTTTTGACTGAAACATATGCTGAATTTTTATTGATACGATTTGATTTCAAATTCTTTAGGCGGTTCCTGCTCTAATAAATATTTCACAAACCAGTCCCAGCGTTTTCGGATAAAATAGGGATGATCGGCCAGGCCGTGGTCGCGGTTGGGAATAATGAGCAACTCAAAATCCTTGTTGTGTTTCACCAGTTCGGCGGCCAATCGCAGGCTCGACGCCGTGTTCACGTTGTGATCCATGTCGCCGTGAACGAGCAGCAGTTTCCCCTGAAGGTTTCCGGCCAGATTAAAATTCGACTGTTCGTCGTAGTGTTTACCGGGCATACCCATGTATTGCTCGGGCCACCAGGCTTTGGCAATCCGGTGATCGTGGTTGCCGGCTGATGAAACGGCCACCTTGTAAAATTCGGGATGAGTAAGCAGCGCATGAGTTGCATCGTAACCGCCGGCGGAGTGGCCGTAAATCCCCACCCGTTCCAGATCCATCCACGGGCGTGTTTCGGCCAGTTGCCGAAACCCTGCGATATGATCGGGAGCGCCAATATCGCCCAGGTTTTCATATGAAACATCGTGGAATTTTTTCGAACGCCAGGCCGATCCTAAACCGTCGATGGTGATGACGATAAAACCAAGTTCAGCCAGTGAAATATCGTAATTGCGAAACCCGGACGAAAAAGTTTTCGGGGTGCGCACGGCCTGCGGCCCCGAGTAGGTGGCATCGATTACCGGGTAGGTTTTGGCGGAATC
>CAZHKI010000185.1:0-4482 GCA_964533365.1 uncultured Maribellus sp.
CAAAACCGGTTAACGGTTACAATAAAAGTGAAATATACCAACAACAAAGTACCCGAAGAAAGTTTTGAAAGGACTTTTTCGGCTTTCGAAGATTTTGAAAGCACAAGTTCGCTCAGTGATGTTGAGGATTCGTTAATCCCCGAAATACTGAAAAAACTGACAGAAGATATTTTTAATGCAACCATAGCCAACTGGTAATATGCAGTGTGATAATTTTTACCAATGGATGGAAAATACTGGTTTGCTGAATTTCGAAACCGGGCAGTGTTTAAAAAAGATGACAGAGGATTTTCCATATTTTCAGGTTGCCTGGATTTTGTATTTGAAATATCTCAAAGAAACCGGAAGTTCTGATTATGAGGTGATGTTGAAAAAAGTTGCTGTTCGCGTTCCCGATCGCAAAAAATTGTACCGTTTTTTAAATACGGATAATAATAAATTCCCTGTCAACCGGGAGGTTGAATTCATTGAAACGCTTCAGCAGAAATCAAACCAGGATTTCGACTTAAAAAGTAATACAGGAAATTCACTCATCGATAAATTTTTGGCATCGAACTCCGGCATAATTCATCGAAAAGCAGAAGAGATTAGATCTGTTGATAGTCAGTCCAATGAGGAAATATTGAAAAATTCAGTTCAGGAAACCGACGAAATCATAACTGAAACTCTGGCCGAAATTTACCTGAAGCAAAAAAAATATGAAAAAGCCTTGGAAGCTTTCCGAAAATTAAGTTTGAAATATCCGGAAAAAAGTGTTTACTTTGCAGCCCGAATAGAAGAAACTGAAAAATTGAAAAACATTTAACAACAGGAAAAATGTACACATTAATAACTGTTTTAATATTTATTGTTTGTATCCTTTTGGTGCTTATTGTACTGGTGCAGAATTCCAAAGGAGGCGGATTGGCCAGCAATTTCCAGTCGTCAAATCAGGTGATGGGCGTTCGTAAAACAACCGATTTTCTTGAAAAAGGAACCTGGGTTCTTGCAGGGGCCTTGCTATTTTTGTCGATTATGGGATCTGCTTTTATTCCACGCCAACAAGCAGAAGGCGATCAGTCAATGGTTCAGAAACAAATTGAAACCGCTGTCGATCCAACACAGGTTCCCAGTTTCCCAACCACAGCACCACAACCCAGCACCGAAAATGCTGAAACTCCTGCACCTGAAGAAGGAACGGATAAGTAAAAATATTTCATATTTGCATTAAAGGCATTTATCTGGCTGCGGTCAGATAAATGCCTTTTTTTTTATCCTGCGCAGTCCCAGCCATTCATTTGTATTATCATGAATCAATTTTTTATTTTTCAGAAGAGGTGAGGCACTCTTTCATCGTGTAACTGTCATTCATTTTTTCAGGAGATGTGCCTCTCTGTCACCCTGTCAGGGCAAGTGTCATCATTGCTAATCGTTTGAATTTAAGATGTATAGAAAAGGTTTTATCATAATGGTTTTGATTTGGATGGTAATTTTGTCTCTGTTTTATAGAAAAACACGGGTGAACTTTCGTTGGCATAGAATGTGCTATGGGAGGATGTCGATTTTTGAAAAATGTTTAATTGAATAAAAAACAAAACAACTATGGCAGATTTAAAAGGTAAAATTCTGGCTGGAAAAATCCTGGTTCAACCAAGGAAAGCCGAAGAGAAAACATCAAGCGGAATTATTATTCCTGACTCAGCAAAAGAAAAACCACAGGTAGGAACCGTGGTTTTAACAGGTGAAGCTAAAAAAGACGAACCTATGGAACTGAAAGTGGGTGATGTTGTTTTTTACGGTAAATATTCCGGGACCGAATTGAATATCGATGGAGAGGATTATTTATTAATGTCGCAAAACGACGTATTGTACATCGCTTAATCAAAAAACAAAAAAGAAGAATAAAATGGCTAAAGAAATTAAATTTGAAATTGAAGCACGCGACTTGTTAAAAGTTGGTGTTGACAAATTGGCAAATACAGTGAAGGTTACCTTGGGTCCAAAAGGGCGCAATGTGGTACTCGAGAAAAAATTTGGTGCACCACAAATTACAAAAGATGGTGTTACCGTTGCAAAAGAAATTGAACTGGCCGATCCATACGAAAACCTGGGCGCCCAAATGGTGAAAGAAGTAGCCTCGAAAACCGGCGACGATGCCGGCGATGGTACAACAACCGCTACCGTATTGGCTCAGTCAATTGTTGCCGTAGGTTTAAAAAACGTGGCTGCCGGCGCAAACCCAATGGATTTGAAACGTGGTATTGACAAAGCCGTTGTTAAAGTTGTTGAAAGTATTGCCGACCAGGCCCAAACCATTGGTGACGATTATGCCAAAATTGAGTCGGTGGCCAAAATTTCGGCCAATAACGACGACGCTATCGGGAAACTGATTGCCGAAGCCATGCAAAAAGTTCATAAAGAAGGAGTTATTACCATCGAAGAATCAAAAGGTACCGATACTTACGTTGATGTGGTTGAAGGTATGCAGTTCGACCGTGGTTATCTTTCAGCTTATTTTGTGACCGATGCTGAGAAAATGGCTGCCGAAATGGAAAATCCATTCGTTTTGATTCACGATAAAAAAGTCAGCACCGTGAAAGATATTCTTCCGGTTCTGGAAGCTACTGCTCAAACTGGTCGTCCACTGATGATTATTGCTGAAGATGTTGACGGAGAGGCACTTGCTGCTTTGGTTGTAAACCGTTTGCGCGGTTCGCTGAAAGTATGCGCTGTGAAAGCCCCGGGTTTTGGCGATCGCCGGAAAGAAATGTTGGAAGATATTGCCGTTTTGACGGGAGGTACTGTTATTACTGAAGAAAAAGGCCTGGTTTTGGAAAAAACGACTATTGATATGTTGGGACAGGCTGAAAAAATTACCGTTGACAAAGAAAATACGACGATTGTGAATGGCGCCGGAGCTTCAGAAAAAATTGCAGCCCGCGTGAACATGATCAAAAAACAAATGGAAACCACCACTTCAGACTACGACAAGGAAAAACTCCAGGAACGTTTGGCTAAACTGGCTGGCGGTGTGGCTGTTATCTATGTTGGCGCTGCTTCCGAAGTGGAAATGAAAGAAAAGAAAGACCGCGTTGACGATGCGTTAAGCGCAACCCGTGCAGCAGTCGAAGAAGGAATCGTACCTGGCGGTGGTGTGGCTTATATCCGTGCCATTGAAGCTCTCGATTCACTCAAAGGTGAAAACGACGACGAACAAACCGGTATTGAAATTATCAAACGCGCCATTGAAGAACCGCTCCGCCAGATTGTCGGCAACGCCGGAAAAGAAGGCGCTGTGGTGGTTCAGAAAATTAAGGAAGGCAAAGGCGATTTTGGCTACAACGCCCGTATCGACCAATACCAGAACCTTTACGAAGGTGGTGTTATCGACCCGGCCAAAGTAACCCGCGTCGCACTCGAAAATGCAGCTTCCATTGCCGGTATGTTCCTCACTACCGAAGCGGTTGTAGTTGAAAAGAAAGAAGATAATCCGCCAATGCCAATGGGCAACCCGGGAATGGGCGGAATGGGTGGTATGATGTAACAGAAAATCATCCTGAATGAAATATGAAAAGCTCTTCCGTTGTGGAAGGGCTTTTTTGCTTCCTGAAAAACTGACGATTGTCAGACTCTGCTTTCTAACATCTTTTTTTAGTTTCTAAAAAGCAGAATATAAGTAAATTACAAGAGTATTGATTGTAATATAAAAGATAATATATCAGGGTTAAGTTCCCTACCTTTGAATCGTTATCCTTAATTATTTAAAGAGATGAATGCAAATATAAATGAGTTTATTGTGAGCCTTGAAAAGAGGACTCCCGGAGAAAAGGAATTTCATCAGGCTGTTGAGGAAGTAATCGGATCCGTATGGGATTTTTATCAGAAAAATCCGAAGTACCAAAGTGCAAAAATTCTCGAACGGATGGTTGAGCCGGAACGGGTCATCATGTTTCGTGTCCCCTGGGTTGATGATCGGGGCGAGGTACAAATAAACAGGGGCTACCGTGTTGAATTTAATTCGGCACTTGGCCCATACAAAGGAGGACTGCGGTTTCACGCCAGTGTTAACCTGAGTATTTTGAAATTTTTGGGTTTTGAACAAACTTTTAAAAACAGCCTGACTACTTTACCGATGGGAGGTGGAAAAGGAGGCTCCGATTTCAGCCCGAAAGGAAAAACCGACGGCGAAATCATGCGGTTTTGTCAATCGTTTATGACTGAACTTTACCGTCACATTGGGCCAAATACCGATGTTCCAGCTGGTGATATCGGCGTGGGTGGCCGCGAAATCGGGTATTTGTTTGGCCAGTATAAACGGCTGAAAAACGAATTTACCGGTGTATTAACCGGGAAAGGGCTCGCCTGGGGCGGTAGTTTAATCAGGCCCGAAGCTACCGGGTTCGGCGCTGTTTATTTTGCCCAGCACATGTTTCACCGTCTGGGACAGGATATAGCAGGGAAAACTATTTCTGTTTCCGGATTTGGAAATGTGGCCTGGGGGGC
>CAZHKI010000185.1:4503-6433 GCA_964533365.1 uncultured Maribellus sp.
GGTGGAAAAGTAGTTACTATTTCAGGCCCCGATGGGTATATTTATGATCCTGCCGGAATTCAGGGAGAAAAGATTGATTACCTGCTTGAACTTCGTGCGTCGAACAACGATATTGTTGAACCTTACGCCGAACAATTCGGGGCAAAATTTTTTCCAAACAAACGTCCATGGGAAGTTCCGGTTGATTTGGCCATGCCCTGTGCCACCGAGAATGAACTGGATTTGGCCGATGCCAAAGAGCTGGTTAAAAATGGCTGCCCTATGGTAGCCGAAGTTTCCAATATGGGATGCACAGCAGAAGCAGTTGAATTTCTTGGGGCCAATATTGAATTTGCTCCCGGAAAAGCAGTTAATGCAGGTGGCGTTGCCGTGTCAGGCCTCGAAATGACGCAAAACAGCATGCGTTTTAACTGGTCACGCGACGAAGTAGATGCCCGTTTGAAAGGAATTATGGAGAACATTCATGGAACCTGTGTCAATTACGGGAAAAACGGGAAATCAGTTGATTACGTGAAAGGAGCCAATATCGGAGGATTTGTAAAAGTTGCCGATGCCATGCTTGCCCAGGGAATCGTATAAAGTGCTTGTAATCCATTTTTTAGTGGCATTTTTATCCTGAGATACTTCAAAATTTAATTTAATGATCAAATTGAAAAGTGTCTCAGGATAAAACACTTTTATACTTTTGTCGAAATTTTTGATTTTGACATGCTGATTGATACGCATTCCCATATCTACACCGAAGACTTTAGTCACGACATGGATGATGTTGTGCAAAATGCCTATAACAACAACATCAAAAAAATTGTGTTGCCGAATATTAATTCCGGTACAGTAAAGCGGTTACTGGATTTATCCGATTCGTATCCACATTTATGCTACCCGTTAATGGGGCTTCACCCTACTTCGGTTTCTTCCGATTATCGTGACGAGATTCAGGCTGTGGAATACTGGCTTGAAAAACGGAAATTTTACGGGATTGGAGAAATTGGGATTGATTTATACTGGGACAAGACCTATGCAAATGAACAGGCCGAAGCATTCCGGCACCAGTTAAAGCTGGCAAAATCACTGCAACTTCCGGTCGTTATCCACCTGAGAAATTCTTTTAATGAAGTATGTCAGATTGTAAAAGAAGAACAGGACGGTTCCCTAAAGGGAATATTTCATTGTTTCTCGGGTGACGAAACAGAAGCCCGTAAAATTATTGATCTTGGCTTCTTACTGGGAATAGGGGGAGTGGTTACCTATAAAAACAGCAATCTTGCCGAGGTTCTTTGCCATGTTGAACTCCAAAACCTGGTACTCGAAACCGACGCACCCTATTTGCCACCGGTTCCCAAACGGGGAAGGAGGAATGAAAGTTCATACCTTATATATATAGCACAAAAAATTTCTGAAATTTTTGAAACCCCGGTAGAAAAGGTTGCAGATATTACCTCAGCAAATGCACGGAATTTATTTGGATTTTAATAACTTGTCCTCATGTATATAAACATGCCGGAAAATAAAAAAACGTCTATTCTAATCATTTATACCGGGGGAACCATCGGTATGGTTCAGCATCCGCAAACCGGGACACTGGCACCGGTTAAATTCGATCAAATTCTGGACGAGGTTCCTGAATTGAAAAAGTTCAATTACAACATCAAAACTATCATTTTTAATCCATCGCTCGATTCATCGAACATGACCCCAGCAGTTTGGATTAAAATTGCACAAACCATAGGGAAGAATTATAGTTTATACGATGGATTTGTCATTTTGCATGGTACCGACACCATGGCTTACACTTCTTCGGCCCTGAGTTATATGTTCGAAAACCTCGGGAAACCCATTATCCTTACCGGTTCACAACTGCCCATTGGGATGCTCCGTACCGATGGAAAGGAAAACCTGATTACTTCAGTTGAAATAGCTGCCGCACAAA
>CAZHKI010000185.1:6443-7628 GCA_964533365.1 uncultured Maribellus sp.
GCTGTGGTGCCGGAAGTATGTATTTATTTTGATTTTAAATTATTCCGTGGAAATCGTACAGTTAAAAGAGATTCTGAACAATTTAGTGCATTTCACTCGGTGAATTACCCGGCCTTGGCAACCGCCGGAGTTGATATCCGGTTTAGCACCGAGTATATTTACCATCCGGAAAACCATGGAATACTGAAAGTAAGTACGCGGTTCGACGACAATGTGGTTATTCTGAAAATATTTCCAGGGATCAATCAGAATGTTTTCCAATCCATATTAAATACACCCGGATTAAAAGGAGTTATTCTGGAAACGTTTGGTTCGGGAAATGTACCCACTAAAACCTGGCTGATACAATGTATTAAAAAGGCTATTAAAAAGGGAATCATTATACTCAATGTCACTCAATGTGAAGGGGGAAGAGTGGTGATGGGACAATATGAAACCAGCCTGGAGTTGCTCAACGCAGGGGTGGTTTCAGGTAAAGATATGACTACTGAAGCTGCCATCACCAAGCTGATGTTCCTTTTGGGGCAAGGTTTAAACGAGGCTGAAATTAAAATGTATCTGAATAAAAGTATGCGGGGGGAAATTAGTGAATAGCTTTATTTTTTTTTCGCATTTTTTTATTAATTTGCAGCCCTTATTTTTGGCATGCCGGTGATGATACTGGAGAGATGCAGGAGTGGTTTAACTGGCACGCCTGGAAAGCGTGTGTACTGCAAAACGGTACCGGGGGTTCGAATCCCCCTCTCTCCGCTGACTTAAAGAGGGGAAATTCATCAACAGTTCTTTAGTATATAATTCGAAAAAGATTGATAGGTTACACCCGGGACTGAAGGTTGTATCATATGGGAGATTCCGGTAAAATGAAAAAACGATGTAATACTAAATCTTAAATTGCCTTCAGTTACATTAAAATTTTGGTTTATAATTAGGAAGGAGGATAAAGGTTTTAACCAGGATTTAATTGAAATGAAGTGTATCAAAGTAGGTAGTTTTATTCGGATTTGAAATAACAGCCGTGTTGGTGGAAAAGTTCTAAAAAAAAAATAATGAATTAATTTTTTTTAAGTCGTATATTTGATTATTTCAGCGGAAAAGATGTTATTTGCTGAAGATTTGAAAATAGTTTACAAAATCAAATAATTAAATTCAAAGATTAAAATTATGACAATGGAAGAAACATTAAAA
>CAZHKI010000186.1:0-216 GCA_964533365.1 uncultured Maribellus sp.
CTGCTGACATGATTGAAGTAAAAAATTTATATAAATCGTTCGACGGTGTCGAAGTACTGAAAAATGTTTCAACCCGTTTCGAAAAAGGCCAAACCAACCTGATTATCGGGCGAAGTGGTTCAGGGAAAACGGTTTTGCTCAAATCTATTCTCGGGTTGTACGATGTTGACCGGGGCGAGATTTGGTACGACGACCGGAATTTAATGGAAATTGGCG
>CAZHKI010000186.1:226-7583 GCA_964533365.1 uncultured Maribellus sp.
GAAAAAGAACGGAAAAAAATGCGGCAGGAAATTGGGATGGTATTTCAGGGCGGTGCTCTTTTCGACAGTGTTTCGGTGGAAGGGAACATCCGTTTTCCGCTCGATATGTTCACCAATATGACCTTGCGGGAAAAACAGGATCGGGTGCAGTTTTGCCTCGAACATGTGAATATTGAAAAACCGGCTTTCAAATTGTTTCCCAGCGAAATCAGCGGGGGAATGCAAAAAAGGGTTGCCATTGCGCGCGCAATCGCGTTGAATCCTAAATACCTGTTCTGTGACGAACCCAACTCGGGCCTCGACCCCGAAACCGCTACCGTAATCGACAAACTTATCCAGGCTCTCACCAAAGAATTTCAAATGACCACCATCATCAACACCCACGATATGAATTCGGTAATTGAAATTGGCGAGTCAGTCCTTTTTATCAGCCATGGCGAAAAAGAATGGATTGGGACGAAAGACGAAATTCTGAAAACCGAAAATAAAAAACTGAACGACTTTATTTTTGCCAATAAATTGTACGCTCAAATGCGCAAAACCAAAGAGTAAATCCCCGAACTGTCAAAAGAACGCGGAAATCAATTCGTCGGAAACCGAGGGTTTTATATTTTCCAGTCCGGCGTGTACATCTTCATAAAAATGTTTTTTGCCCCGGAGAGAATCTTGAAGTGCCCGGCGCTCCATTTCAGAAAAAAACGGGCCGGAAATGGTTACGCCGGAAATGATTCCCTTTTCAACCAGGAGGTTGATGTTCAACCATTTCCCGTTCATTTTGGTTTCGTAACTGAACGAATACCGGGGCGAGTAGCCGAAGTTCCATTCCCACGCCGAAAATTTTTCCGACTTTAGCTTTTCAATTTTCAGGGTGTCGTTGTTGTTCAGCGAATAGAACCGGGTTTCCGGATTTTCGAGCTGAACATCCAGTAAAAATCTCATAAACTCCTCTTTTGTCATCGGGCTTTTCAGAAACTGCGAAATATTTGCCACCGGGCTCCGGTTCGACTGAACGGCTTTGCTTTCGTATTTTCCGGGTACCACTTTGAGGGCCTGCCCCAGGTTGCCGAGGTCGGAATTAAAAAGTAATGTTCCGTGGTGAAGCACCCGGTTTTTATAAACATGCTCGGCATTTCCCGAAATTTTCAGCCCGTCAACCAGCAAATCGTTACGCCCCGACGTGGTGGCTTCAATTCCGAGTCTGCCCAGCGCATTGACTACGGGTGCGGTAAACTGCGTAAACGAGATTTCTGCCGGGCTTTTTACATTTTTGATAAACGAAAAATTCACATTTCCGGAATCGTGAAAAACGGTGCCGCCGCCCGAAATCCGCCGGGCTACCGTGATGTTGTTTTCGCGCACAAACCGGTAGTTGATTTCGGCCAGAGAGTTTTGGTGTTTCCCAACCACCACGGTATCGTTGCTTTGCCAAAGCATAAAAATATTGTCCGAATAGTTTTTCAAAAGATATTCTTCGGCGGCAAGGCAAAAAAAAGGATCGGTATTTTGAATAGGAATACAAAGCATTTTCAGTTCATTTAATAACGGGCATCAATTTACACAATGCGGTTTATAAATTGCAAAACAGAAAGCTGATTTATTTGATTTTAATTTTAATCCTCTGTTTCAGCTAGTAATCTTTTTTCAGCTATTTTTATCAGGATAATATTTTGAACATGAACCGGACCATTTCTTTTTCACTGATTGTTTTCATTTTCGCTGCCTGTACAAATCATCCCGAATTTCAGCAGGAACTGGTTGATCGGGCCATTCAAAACGGGAAACAAGCCAACGAAGGTTATACCCGCAGCCTAAAATTTGTGGAAGGATGGCTTACCAAAGCCGACAGCGCCAGCGGATTAATCCCAACCAACCTCACCCGCGCCAGCGATGTTTGGGAACCGCACAATTCGGCAGCCGATAATTATGCGTTTATGGTACTCACGGCGTACTTACTCGATAAAGATCTTTACAACGGGAAGATGCTGGAAATGCTGAATACCGAACGGAAACTGACTTCGCGGGTTAACTTACTGCCCGATATTTATTCGTTTTCGAAACAAAATTTTCTTTCGGATGAATTACAAATAGATAAAGTAATTTTCGGGACTTCGGAATACATCAAGGACGGGCTGATCCCGCTGAATGAGTACATCGGCAAATCGCCGTGGCAAAACCGGATGATGGAAATGCTGAATGATTTGGAGGAGTTTTTACAAAATCCGGCCGACCTGGTCTCCCTGTTCAGTGAACGAATGGCTTCGGTGGAAGAAGTGAATGGCAATATGCTGCAAATCCTGTCGCGCATTTACTGGATGACCAGCGACCGGAAATACCTGGAGTGGGCTACCAAAATAGGCGACTTTTACCTGCTCGGCGAACGCGACCTTTCGCAAATCGAATACCTGCGCATCCGTGATCATGGCTGCGAAATTATCGGCGGGCTGAGCGAATTGTACGTGACGGTGAGTTTTGCCGATCCTGAACGAAAGGAACAATATAAAGACCGGTTTTATAAAGTACTGGACCGCATACTCGAAGTGGGACGAAATGACGACGGCCTGTTCTACAATGCCATCAATACAATATCAGGGGAAATTGTGGACGAAAAAATTGTGGACAACTGGGGTTATATTTTTAATGCGTATTATTCGGTTTACCTTGTTGACCGGAAAGAAGAGTATCGCGCCGCGGTTTTAAAAGGATTTGAAAAACTGAATGAAAAATACCGCAACTACGCCTGGGAAGGCGCCAGCCACGATGGTTACGCCGATGCGCTGGAAAGCGGCATTAATCTTTATAACCGCGAGCCGGTGCCGGAACTGAAAAGTTGGATCGACAGCGAAATGCAGGTGATGTTTGCCATGCAGCAACCCGACGGAATAATCGGCGGCTGGCACGGCGACGGCAACTTTGCCCGCACAGCCATCATGTACAGCCTCTGGAAAACACAAGGCGCTGTGATATCTCCCTGGCGCAGTGATGTTATCCTGGGCGCCGAAAAAACAGAAAAAGGGATTTACTTTGTGTTAACTGCTGAAAACGATTGGGAAGGAAAATTGATTTTCGACAGTCAGCGCCACAAAACCATCCTGAATTTGCCCGTCGATTATCCGCGGATTAACCAGTTCCCGGAGTGGTTCACAGTAACCGGCGGTGTGGAATACATAGTGGTTTGTTCGCAGAAGGAACTATCGGGGAACTATTCCGGGGAACAATTGCTGGAGGGGATTCCGGTGATGTTGAAAAGCGGCGAGAAACTTATTTTTGAAGTTCAGTAAAAATCATTTTATTCATTACAAAAATTAAATCGATGAATCAGAAGAGCCTTATTTTTTTTCTACTTGTCATTGTGTTTTTTTCCTGTAATAAAAAGTTGCCCGAGCCTATCATTTTATCGGGCGAATGGCAGTTTCAAACAGATCCGGGCGATGTGGGCGAAGCCGAGAAATGGTTTGAAAAGGATCTTCCTGAAACCGTAAAACTTCCCGGATCAATGGTGGAAAACGGAAAAGGGGATGATGTTACGCTGGAAACCCGGTGGACCGGTGGAATCATGAACCCCAACTGGTTTACCGATCCCAATTACGCCCTTTACCAGGATGAATCAGGATTAAAATTTCCGTTCTGGCTTCAGCCCGATAAAAAATATACCGGTGCGGCCTGGTACCGTCGCTTGGTTAGCATCCCTGAAAAATGGGATGGCAAACCGGTTTTTCTTCACCTCGAACGGGTACACTGGGAATCAACCGTGTGGATCAACGGCGAAAAGCTGGAAATACAAAACAGCCTGGCCACTCCCCATGTTTATAATGTTTCACCTTTTTTGGAAACCGGAGAAAACATCATCACAGTCAGGGTTGACAACCGGACCAAAGCAATCGATCCGGGCGAAAACTCGCATAGCATTTCCGACCACACCCAATCAAACTGGAACGGAATGGTGGGCGATCTTTCCCTTCGGGCAAAAGACGAAATCTATTTTGAAAACGTGGACATTTTTCCCGATGCCGAAAAGAAAACTGTAAACATCAGGGCTATTGTTTTTAACACCATTTTTAGCGGTCAGTCCATTAAAATTGATGTTTCGGCCAAGCTTAAAAGCTCAGGGAAAAAAGTGCAGGGAAAGTCATTTGTTTTTGATCTTTTGCCCAATCAAAACATCGTAAAAATGAGTTTTCCGCTGGGTGAAGATGCGCTTTTGTGGGACGAGTTTCAGCCAAACCTGTATGAACTGTTATTGGAACTGAAGACCAAAAATGTTTTTGACCGGCAAACCGTTGATTTTGGCTTGCGCGATTTTAAGGTTGACGGGACCCGGTTTGCCATCAACGGGCGGCCGGTTTTTCTGCGTGGCACACTCGAATGCGCTATATTTCCAAAAACCGGTTATCCGCCCACTCAAAAGCCGGGTTGGGAAAAGGTATTTTCCGCAGTAAAAGCGCACGGGTTAAATCATGTCAGGTTTCACTCTTGGTGCCCGCCCGAAGCGGCTTTTCAGGTGGCCGACTCAATGGGCGTTTATCTGCAGGTGGAATGTTCGTCGTGGGCCAACCAATCCACACAATTGGGCAGCGGTTTCCCCATCGATCAGTATGTTTGGGACGAAAGTAAACGCATTGTAAAAGCGTATGGCAACCATCCGTCGTTTGTCATGATGGCCTACGGGAACGAGCCACGCGGCCCCCGGTATCATGAATATCTGACGGAATTTGTCACCTACTGGAAAAAAAATGATCCGCGCAGACTGTACACCAGTGCAGCCGGCTGGCCTGCCCTGGAAGTGAACGATTATCATAATCTGCCCCAACCGCGCATTCAGGGGTGGGGCGAAGAACTGAACAGCATTATTAACGCCGAAACGCCACGGACTGATTTCGACTGGTCGGATAAACTCCCCGGCGACGGGATTCCGGTGGTCAGCCACGAAATCGGGCAGTGGTGTGTTTATCCCAATTTCAAAGAGATTGAAAAATATACCGGCCCGCTCAAAGCCAGAAATTTTGAGCTGTTTCGCGAAAGTTTAACAGCCCACGGCATGGGGGAACTGGCCGACAGCTTTTTGCTGGCTTCCGGAAAACTGCAGGCGCTGTGTTACAAAGCCGATATTGAAGCCGCGCTGCGTACACCCGGTTTTGCCGGTTTTCATTTGCTCGATTTGCACGATTTCCCCGGACAGGGAACAGCGCTGGTGGGCGTACTCGATCCTTTCTGGGAAGAAAAGGGATACATTTCGCCCGAAGAGTACCGCCGTTTTTGTAACTCCACCGTTCCGCTGGTGCGGCTTGGAAAACAAATTTTTATGGAAAGCGAAACTCTGGTTGCCAGTGTGGAAGTGGCGCACTTTGGCGAAAAACCGCTGGAAGGGATCATCCCGACCTGGAAAATGGTTCTGGATGGAAGCGTGGTTGAGGAAGGAACGCTTGGGCAACAAAATATTTCCATCGGGAACAACATTTCATTGGGAAAAATCGAATATTCGTTTCAGAAAGAAAACCGCCCGCGAAAAATGACGCTGGAAATTGCCGTGGCTGAATTCTCCAATTCGTGGGACATTTGGGTTTATCCCGAAATGCAGGATTCCGGGTTAGGCGAAATCAAGGTGTTTGAGAAGCTTGACCGGGCAACTTTGCAATTTTTGGAAAATGGGGGGAAAGTTCTTTTGAGCCTGGGACGCGGAAAAGTTTCGCCGGAGATGGGCGGTTTGGTCGGCGTGGGTTTTTCCTCCATCTTCTGGAATACCGCCTGGACCAACAACCAGAAACCACACACGCTGGGCATTTTGTGTGATCCAAAACATCCGGCGCTGGAATGGTTCCCGACCGAATACCACTCCAACTGGCAGTGGCAGGATGCCATGAGCCATGCCGATGCTGTTCAGCTTGATTCGTTTTCGGCAGAAATAAAACCGATTGTCCGCATCATCGACGATTGGGTGACCAACCGCCCGCTGGCGCTGCTTTTTGAGGCTAAAGTCGGCAAAGGAAGTATTTTAGTCAGTGGCGCCGATTTGGTCAGCAACCTCGAAAACCGTCCGGAAGCCAGGCAGTTGAAGGCCAGTTTGCTGCATTACATGGCCGGTGAAAAATTCAATCCAACGGTTGAACTGACTTCTAATGAAATCGGAAAAATAATCCGTTAAATTTCAGCGTACTTATCCAGTCACTGAGGGATTCACAGAAATATGATTTGTTGTCATCCTATTTTGACAGCCTTGCTGGGAGTTTTTTTACCATTTTGATTAAAACGAGAATGGAAATCAGAAAAATTAAAGAATGGATTGCCGCCTCCTTCACACTGATGAAAGACGATGGTGAAATTAACCCGGGATTAATCCGGCATATAACAAAAAACTGAAGAGTGACCAATGATGAGCGGAAAACCATTCCCATGCAGTGGGGAAAGCACAAACCGGGAATTTTAAGGTTGTGTACTACGTCGGTAAAACAGTCGAGATGTTTGGTAAGTCATGTCCCAAAAGTAGGTGCTTTGCTGTAGGGAGTTCCAAATACTTTATGGCACCGCTTTATAACGTAATTATTCATGATTTAGAGAACGGGAAAATGGAAGTTGCCAGCTAAAAAAGGCATTGTTAATCAAAATCATCGAAATACTGATTCGTTACAACGGGGCCATTGTATCCGGAAAAGCACTGATGAAAGCCGTTGGTATCGATTGCGTAAAATGCCGGGTTCCGCTGAGAAACTTAACGGTAAAGGAATACGCTGAATTTATAGCAGAACTTGATAAAGCGGGTTTTTTGAGATGAAAAGTCAGGTGATATAGAACATTAATATTTTGAAATGAAGCGAGTAAAAGTAATAACAGCTTTGAGTTTTCTTTTGCTGGTTTGTTTTTTTTATTCCTGTAATGAAAAGAAGCAAACCATTCAAATGTCGGTATTGTGGGAACAGGGAACCGGCAAATACAACAACTACCGGATTCCTTCGGTGATTGTAACACAAAACGCTACGTTGCTGGCTTTTTGTGAAGGCCGTGAAAATGGCGATTCCGGCGATATTGATTTGCTGCTGAAACGCTCTGAAGACAACGGAAAAACATGGAGTGAAGAAATGGTGGTATGGGACGATCAGCAAAATACTTGTGGAAATCCATGCCCGGTGGTGGATGAAGTAACCGGCCGCATCTGGCTTTTGCTGACCTGGAATAGCGGAAAAGACGACGAAACTGCGATTATCCAAAAAACATCATCATCACCCCGTTTGCCTTACATTTGTTATTCCGACGACGACGGGCTTACCTGGTCGGATCCCCGGAATATTGCCGAAACCTGCCGCGAAACTTCGTGGGGTTGGTATGCTACTGGCCCGGGAATCGGGATTCAGCTTAAAAATGGCCT
>CAZHKI010000187.1:0-6084 GCA_964533365.1 uncultured Maribellus sp.
TTAAAATCAGGTAAAAAACAGAAAAATGCAATCCGTTACAAAACTAAAGCTGAACATCATTATCGATATCGCCCTGTTTATCTTCCTGCTGGTTGTGGCAGTCATCGGTTTTATTATCCGATATATTTTAATACCCGGTTCCGACCGTTGGATAAAATTTGGTTACAACGCAGAAATGACATTTTTAAACCTTGAACGGCACGATTGGGGTTATATTCATTGGGTGGCTGCCCTGGTATTGGCTGGGTTGCTGGTTTTGCACCTGATTTTTCACTGGAACCAGATATTATGTATGGTTAAAAGGTTAATTCCCAACCTTCTTGTCAGGAAAATTGCTGTTGCCTTTTTTTTGGTTCTTTGTGTTTTAATCTTAGTTTTTCCGGTTTTTATTCCGGCGAAAGTTGGTGAGCCGGTTGCCGGTCAGGGATTTGCAAAAGCCAGACAGTCGGGAAGGGAAATTCCTGAAGTGCCGGAACAGGAGGCAAAAAGTCAGGATTTCCTCATTGCCCAACCCGAATCAGAAGTGCCAGCTACCAGCCATAACGCGGGAGAGGGCGAACATGTACTGGATATCAGAGGTTTTAACACCCTCGACGAGATTTCAGGGAAATATAATGTTTCGGTCAGCCAGTTGAAACAACGGCTGAAGATTCCTGAAGATGTTCCCGGCAACCAGCAAATCGGCCGCATCCGCAGGATTTATGGTTTCACCATGGCCGATGTGGAAGATGCCGTTTTATCTTTACAAAAAACCAGTCAATAAAAAGTGGATTTTACCAAGTCCAGGGGTTGAGCCCCCTTCTTTTTTTTCGGAACCATTCAGGAGTAAATCATTTCAAACAGCACCCCTTCCCGCAGGGCATAGTCGGTTTGAATGATTTTTTGGATGCCGGTTTCAGCAATCAGTTGTTCGATTAAAATCACCGCCGGGACGATTAAATCGATCCGTACAATGTCCATCCCCTTCATTTTCAGCTGTTGTTCGCGTGTTGAACCGGTGAGTATCTGGTAAATCCGGTGGAAGTCAGCCAGCGAAATTTCCTGGGTGGTGCGTTGCTTTTCGCCCGGGTTTACCTGGTCAATCATGTCAGCAAGGGTGTCGAAAGCGCCGGAACATCCTATCAGGGTTTTTACCTTTTCCGATCTGCATTGCCGAAGAGCAGTTTTGTGTTCACTGGCAAAATAGTGTTGCAGGATTTTGATTTCGCCGGGCTGAATGGGATCGGAAATTTTGAAGTGGTGGATAACTCGTGCCATTCCGGTAGGGCGGCTTTCTTTCCAGATCATGTCATTCCCTGAAGCAATAATGGTTTCGTTGCTTCCCCCGCCAATGTCGAGGATAACCGACGGTTCGGCCAGTTTCCCAAAAGCAAGCAATATCCCTTTGAATATCAATTCGGCTTCCCTTTCTCCTGAAATGATTTTTACGAGATATCCGGTTTTTTCCCCGATTTCTTCCAGAAAGCGGATTTGGTTTGTTGCCGTGCGCACGGCCGAGGTGGCCACGATCCTGATTTTTTCGGCCCGGTACTCCCGGGCAACCATTTCGTGCCGCTGAAACGAATCAATAACCCGCCGCGTGGCTTCCGGACTGATTTCACCGGTCTTGATTTTGTCGTCGCCCAACCTCACCAGTTGTTTGCTTTGATGCAGGATCTGGTATCCCGCCGGTTTTATTTCGGCCACCAGCAGGTTGCAGGTATTTGTTCCAAGGTCGATGACAGCCAGTTTCATTTTTATTCCGAATGTTATGAATGATAAGCAAGTTAAAAATAAACTACGGGAACAACAAACCAAAAATTGAATCCTCCGAAATCAATTTCTGCCTGAATATATAGCATCTTTGTAAAGCAAAAAAATGTTCCATCCGGTTGTAAAGTACAATTGGCAAAATAAAAACGAATCAGTATTTTTGGAACTATGGAAAATTCACCCTTTTCAAATCAGGAGGAAGAACTGCACGTGGGAAATACCAGGTATTTTGACAAACAGTCGGTAACAGAGGAACTGATAAAAATCATGGCCCGCGAAAAAGATATGGACGACGCCATGTCCGGCATTTGTCGTGCCATTTCCGAAACCTGTCATCCCGGGGGGCTAGTCCATGTCAGGATCACGTTCGGCGAAAAAACCGCGGTCAATCATCACTTTTCTGAGACCCGGGATTGGGTAAAAGACGATTTTCAGTTGCCTGGCAACCAAAAATGCATGGTCGAGGTGTTTTTGAACCCGCCGTCCAGTTTTCCTGTAACTCCCGAAATACTGAAGGAAGCCGATGAAGTGCTTGATGTTGTCATGCCCCTGCTTGAAGGGATTTTGTCGAAATTTTTGCTGAAAAAGGTTTCGTACGACATTGGCGAGCGGCAAAAAGAGCTGAAAAGTATTAAAAAGGCCGCTGAAATACTGAAGGAAAGTAAGTCGATTGATGAGTTGTTGCAGGAAATATGCTCCATTCTTCCGGAGGCGATGCAGTTTCCGGCGCAGGCCATGGCGCGGATCACTTTCGGGAATAAAAGTTACACCAGCGACAGTTTTGTAGAAACGCCCCACCGTATTGCGCAAACCTTCGAAAGCCCCGACGGCAGTCATGGTTCTATCGAAATTTTTTACCGCGAAATACCCGTGCCCCCCGGCGAAAAGATTTTTCTTGACGAGGAACAAAACCTGGTGGAAAACCTTGCTTCGTTGATTGCCGGTTCGGTGACCAAAAATGCCCTGCAAAAATTGCTGCATCAAAATGCCGAACGGCTCAAGGAACTGAAAGGAATCAACCAAACCTCTGCCATTCTGAACGAAGCAGAAAGCCTGGACGAAGCCCTGCAGAAAATTGCGGAAATCCTGCCCGGTTCGTGGCAATTTCCCGACGATACTGCAGTGCGGATCCGGTTCAATAAAAAAGTTTTTGTCAGCCGCGATTTTGAAGAAACCCCCTGGATGTTGCAGCACCCTTTCGAAATGCCCGGAAAGAAGAAAGGTTCCATCGAAGTTTTTTACCTCCGTGAGTTTCCCAATGAGTTTGAAGGGCCATTCCTGAAAGAGGAGCGCGAATTATTGTCCAATATTGCCAGTTTGATTTCCGGCTCGGCAACCCGAACGGTTTTTAACAAACTGAAAAGCGAAAATATTGAGCGGCTGAAGGAACTGAAAGCCATCAACCAGACTTCAAAAATTATTGAAGAAGGAAAACCGGTTCGCGAAACCCTGCAGGAAATCTGTTCGCTGCTGCCCAAATCGTGGCAATATCCCAAGTTTACCGCGGCACGTATCATTTTTGAAGGAGAAGCTTATGTGAGCAGCGATTTTCAGGAAACCCCCTGGGTACAGGCTGAAAGTTTTGTAACCATCGACAATAAAAAAGGATTTATTGAGATTTTCTACCTGCGCGAATTTCCACGCGAAAATGAAGGCCCGTTCCTGTACGAAGAGCGAAACCTGCTGATCAATATCAGTAAACTGATTACCGGCTATCTGAACAACTACAAAGGCCGGGGAATCATGTACCTGAAAGGTGTGCCCGAACACGAAATCCATCCCACCGATGCATTTCGCACTTCGATGACCCGGAACAAAAAGCCCCTTCAGCTCTATTTTAACCAGCAGGCCATCGACAAATACATTTACCTCGACATGATGAGGTACAAAATCAGGCATATTCTTTTTGTGTCAACCCTTTACGATGCATTCACCCTCGAAAGCGAAGACTCGTTTTTTGCCCGGTTCATGGGCGAAATTTACCAGTACAGCCTTTTCTCGGTTCCCCGCATTACCGGGGCGTCAACCGCCGGTGAAGCGCTCGAACTGCTCGAAACCACCCATTTCAACCTGGTTATCCTGATGGGCGGCGTCGATCGCGAAGCCACCATCCTGATGAGTGAACAAATCAGGGAAAAACACGAGAACCTGCCCATCTACCTGCTGCTGAACAAAAAAAGCGACATTAAATATTACGAGGAGCTGGTGCCCACCATCCGTTCGGTCGATAAACTTTTTGTGTGGAGCGGCGACTCGCTCATTTTGTTCGCCATTGTGAAACTGACCGAAGACAAGGTAAACGTGGAAAACGACACCCGTGTCGGGCTGGTTCGCGTTATCCTGCTCATCGAAGATTCGCCCGACTATTATTCAAAATACATCCAGATTCTTTACGATATTGTTTTCAACCACATCAACCAGTTGCTGCCCGAGGTTGAAAAGAACGAACTCGACAAAATCAGCCGCATGCGCTCAAGGCCCAAAATCCTGCATGCCCGGAATTACGAGGAAGCAACCGCCATCTTTAATAAATATCACGACTTTATGCTGTGCGTGATTTCTGATGTGGAGTTCGAGCGGGGCGGAAAGATGGACAAGGATGCCGGGGTGAAATTCATCCGGTATGTCAAGTCGCACATCTCGAAACTGCCCATTGTTTTGCAATCGTCGGAAAACAGCAACGAGGAGGTGGCACGCAAACTCGACGTTACCTTCATCAATAAAAATTCGGAAACCCTGCTGAACGATTTGAAATATTTCCTGAACAGTTACCTGGGATTCGGGCATTTTGTTTTCCGCGACCGGACCGGCGCAAAAATCGGGGTGGCCAAATCGTTGCGCGAGTTTGAAACCCTGCTGAAAGAAGTCCCCGATGAATCGCTCGAAATGCATGCTTCCGAAAATCAACTGTCGCTTTGGCTGATGCAGCGGGGCGAAATTCAACTGGCCCGCACGCTGAACCCGTTGTCGATTAATATGTTTAAAACCATCGACGAAACGCGGCAACATTTGCTGCAAACCATACGGGCATACCGCAAGGAAAAGAAAAAGGGAAAAATCCTGAATTTCGATGAAACGTCCATCATCGACGAAAAAAACATCGTTTCCTTTGCCGGTGGCGCCCTGGGTGGAAAAGGACGCGGGCTGGCCTTTATCGACACGCTCATTTACAACATCGAGTTTCCAACCCTCGCCGACCAAATCAACATTACCACGCCTATTACGGTGGTTATCGGCACCGACGAGTTTCAACATTTTATTGTCAAAAATAAACTCTACGAGAAAATTGTGTCCTCCGATGTTGACTACTCCAGCCTGCGGAAACTTTTTGTGGAGGGGCAACTGTCGTCTTCGCTGCAGAAAAAGCTGAAAGTTTTTGTCCAGCAAATCGAAAAACCCATCGTGGTGCGTTCGTCGAGCAATTCCGAAGATTCCATCAATCAGCCGTTTGCCGGGGTGTTCGACACGTATATTGTTCCTGCTGATTCCAACAAGAAACTGATTTTCGATCAGGTTTCCAACGCCATAAAACTGGTTTTTGCCTCCACTTTTTCGCCCAAGGCACGAAACTTTTTTGCCGTCATCCATCACAAAACTGAAGAAGAAAAAATGGCGGTGGTATTGCAGGAACTGGTTGGCAATCAGTACGGAGGTTATTATTACCCGCACATCAGCGGGGTGGCCCAGTCGTATAACTACTACCCGGTGGCCAATATGAAACCCGAAGAAGGTTTTGCCGTGATTGGATTTGGCCTGGGAACTTATGTGGTGGACGGGTGGCCGTCGTACCGCTTTTCGCCCCGCTATCCGGCCATTTCGATGTACAGCATGAGAGACATGCTGAATAATTCCCAGGTGAAGTTTTATGCTGTCGATTGCCGGAAAACCGATGCCGATTTTCTGGAACACGGCGAACTGGCCGCCCTGAAAATGGTTGACATTTCGGAGGCTGCCTCCCATGGTACGCTGAAACACTGTGTTTCGGTTTACAATCCCGACAACGACCGCCTTGAACCCGGCGATACCGGTTATGGCCCGCTGGTGGTCAATTTTGCCAATATTTTACAATACAACTATATCCCGCTTGCCGAAACCATTGGCACAGTACTCGGAACGGTTCAGGAAGCGTTTGGATCGCCGGTCGAAATTGAGTTTGCCATTGACCTGGAACGAACCAAAAACGGGCTCCCCTCGTTTTACCTGCTGCAAATTAAACCGCTCATTGGCGAATACATGAGTAAACGAATTAACCTCGATAAGATTGAAAAATCGAAAATGTTGCTTTATACCCGGTCCAGCGTGGGGAACGGTGAAATTAACAATGTGAGGGAT
>CAZHKI010000187.1:6094-7581 GCA_964533365.1 uncultured Maribellus sp.
CAACAAACTGAAAACACTGGAAATGGCCGCTGAAATTGATGGGTTGAATAAAATGATGGCCGAAAATAACCGGCCCTATATTCTGATAGGCCCCGGCCGCTGGGGAAGCCGCGACCAGTTTGTGGGTATCCCGGTCAACTGGTCGCAGATTTCCAATGCACGGGTTATTGTTGAAGTCAGTCTCCACAATTTTCCGCTCGACACCTCGCTCGGGTCGCATTTTTTCCATAACGTGACGGCCATGAATATTGGCTATTTCTCGGTGCAGCACACGTCGCCCACCGATTTCATCCGCTGGGATATGCTCCATGAACTGCCGACGGAACACCAGACCAACTATTTTAACCATGTCAGGCTCGATAAGCCGGTTACCATTCTGATGGACGGAAAACATAAAACATCGGTCATCGCGTACCGGGATGATGACACTGACGGTACTGAATTGAAGGAATACTCATGATTGACATTGCACTTTTTGACGAACACAACCTGGTTTTGCAGGGAATTTCGGGATTGCTTTCGGGTGTCTCCGAATTCAGGGTGGTTTTTACCTGCCACGATCGAAGTATCCTGACCGAAAAGCTGAAACACATCAAGGTCAACATTATGATCCTGAACCTGCACGAAATTTCGGTACGGAACCTTAACCTGCTGGCCCAGTTGAAAATCGTCAACCCCAACATGCGGATCCTGGTCATGTCGGTTATCGAAGGCGAGGAAATTGTTTTGAAAACCATCAAGGCAGGCGCCAAAGGGTTTCTGGGGAAAGACTCAACCCTGGCCGACCTTACCGAAGCCATTTTCACGTTGCGCAACGGGTACGATTATTACAGCAAATCCATCACCCAACTGGTGCTGAACCGCTATATAACGGGTATCAACGACGGGCTGGGCGAAAAAAAGGAGATAAGCCAGCTGAGCGCACGGCAGGTCGAAATTCTGAAACTGATGGGCGAAAGCCTCTCCAACCAGGAAATCGCCGAACGGTTGTTCATCAGTGTGCGTACTGTTGAAACCCATAAAAACCACATCATGCAAAAGCTGAACCTCCGCAGCACGGTCGATATGATCAAATTTGCCATCAAAAATAACATCATCGATATCTGATCTTTGATCATCGACCGGAATATCCCGAACCCGGCCGGCCCCGTTTTTCACTCCAAAAAATCATTTGCTAACATTTTGGTCACATTCCGTTACGTGATTCACGTAATTGCAATTTCTTAACCCCGAAACTTTACACTGTTCCCTATTTTTGTGTAGTAATGATGACAAAATGTATTTTATCAATTAAATTATAAAACAGCTATGGCAGAAATTTTAAATGTAAAAGTAAGCGAGTTTATGGCAAAAGTAATTGCCAAAAACCCGGGCGAGTCTGAATTTCATCAGGCCGTACAGGAAGTGGTGGAATCGTTGATGCCTTTCATCGAAGAAAACCCAAAATACCAGCATGCCAAAATTCTGGAACGTATGGTTGAACCGGA
>CAZHKI010000188.1:0-7551 GCA_964533365.1 uncultured Maribellus sp.
CCCGATGAAAATTCCTCGGTACACGAATTAGCTGAATTACGTCGTCAAAACGAGGAACTAAAAGCTATCGTTGAAAAAATGGTTGCAGATCAAAAGCAATTTGCTGAAAATCTGCAGCGGTGGGAACAAAAACATACTGTATTGTTCAAAAAAGCTGCTCTCCCCACAACTTTATCTAAGTTGCCTGAAGGGATAATTGTTGATGTAAACGAGGCATTTGAAAGGGAATTCGGATTTACAAAACAGGAAGCAATTGGAAAAACAACGTTGGAGCTTGGCATTAATCCCGATGAGGAAGGCAGAAAACAAATCCTTGAAACATTGAAAAAAAATGATTCTGTACGTCATCAGGAAATGGTTCTTTATTCCAAATCAGGAGAAAAACGTTATTACGAAACCAATATTGATAAAATAACAATCAACGGGGAAGAATATCTTATCAATACAATTCAAAATATAAGTGAATACAAAAGAACAAAAAATAAACTGAAAGAAAGTTTCGACCTGCTTCGGATTGCCGGAAAAAAAGCAAAACTGGGCGGATGGAATGTAATTCTGGATGAAAAGCGCGTTTACTGGTCCGATGAAGTTGCTGCTATTCACGAAATGCCCCCGGGTTATACTCCAGATATTAAAGAATCAATTAATTTATGCGCCCCTGAATGGCGCGAAAAAATTACCAAAGTTTATAACCAGTGCGTTAACGAAGGATTACCCTTCGACGAAGAAATTGAAATAATCACCTCCAGCGGAAAACGTGTCTGGGTCCAAATCATTGGCGAAGCCATAAAGGACCATCATGGCAAAATATTTAAAATACAGGGGGCTTTCCAGGATATTACGTTAAAAAAGCAAACTGAAAAGGAACTAAAAGACAGTCAAACCAAATATAAAGCCATTTTTGAATCTGCCGGAACAGCAACCTTAATCGTTGACAGGGATAAAACAATCCTGATGGCTAATACCGAATGTTTGAATGCCACAGGTTATTCCCCATCAGAATTAATTGACCGGAAATGGACTGACTACGTAGCTCCCGAAAGTTTAGATGAAATGCGCAAAAATTTTGAACTCCGTTATAATAGCTCAAAGCAGGTAGTCTCGAAATATGAAGTTAAGCTGCTGAACAAAAAAGGAGAAAAGCGTGATGTTATTTTGAATATTAACATGATTCAGGGAACAAGCCAAAGTGTTGTTTCCATGCTGGATATCACTGAACGGAAACAGGCTGAAGCAGAACTGAAAGAATATTTTGAAAATGATATTTCGGCCGATTACATAGCAATGGTATCGGGCGAAATTATTAGCTGTAACAAAACGTTTCTGGAATTATTTGGTTTTGAAAAAAAATCAGATACTGAAAAATTTGACATTAACAACCTATACAAAAATCCGGAAGACAGAAAACAAATCATCCACCTTTTAACGCAAAACAGGAAAGTTGAAAATTACGAAGTAGAATTTGTCTCAAAAAAGGGGAAACCCATTTATGCATTGGTAAATGCCATTGGAATTTTCGACTTGCACAATAAACTCGAAAAAATCAGAGGCTATATTGTTGAAATTTCTGAACAAAAAAGAGTTGAAAAGGAGCTTCTAAAATTATATCATGCAGTTGAACAAAGCCCTGTTTCAGTTATTGTTACTGATCTAGACGGGAACATACAATATACAAATCCAAAGGCGCGTGCAGTTACGGGTTATTCCAAAGAAGAAATGATTGGGAAAAATCTAAGAATATTAAGCTCGGGTGAAAAATCACAAAATGATTATAAAAAATTATGGGAAACGATTTCATCGGGTAAAGAATGGTTTGGCGAATTTCATAACAAAAAGAAAAACGGTGAACTGTACTGGGAGTCAGCTTCTATTTCGCCTATTTTTAATGATAAACACGAAATAATAAATTACGTTGCCGTAAAAGAAGATATCACTGAACGGAAAAAAATTATCGATGATTTAAAAGCAGCCAAAGAGATGGCTGAAGAAAACGAAAAGAAATTTTCAATTGCGTTTCATAGCAGTCCGAGTGTCAGTATGATTACCAATATTGACACGGGTGAGATTATTGAAGCAAACAACGCTGCAGAACAGGTTGCCGGTTTCTCGAAAGCTGAAATAATAGGAAAGTCTTCCATAAAGTTGAATCCATGGATGATTCAGGGGGAAAGAGAAAAGTTTATTGATTTGCTGAAAAGAGAAAAAAGAGTTCTGGGTTTTGAATCAACTTTCAGAAAAAAAAATGGTGAAGCTTTTATTGGCCTTATTTCCGGGCAAATGATTCAGATTCAGAACCAGAATTGTCTTCTTAGCATTATTTACGATATTACTGATATACGAAATGCTGAAACTGAATTATTAAAAGCCAAGGAAAAAGCCGAAGAAAATGAAAAGAAATTTTCGATGTTACTTTATGCCTGTCCCGAGTCACTTTCTGTTACGTCCCTTGAAGATGGCCGTTTTATCATAGTAAACGATGCCTTACTTAAGGTTTTCGGAATTGAAAAAGAGGAAGTGATCAATCACACATCCATTGAATTAAATGCCTGGTTAAGTATTGAAGACAGGCAAAGATGGGCTAACGAACTGGTTAAAAATGGTTCGGTGAGAAGTAAAGAATTTAAGCTCAGGACAAAACAAAACGGAATAAGAGACTTTTTAATATCAAGCGACATCATTGAACTTGATAAAAATAAATGTACATTAAATTTTTATATTGATATTACAGATAGAAAAAATGCAGAAATAGAGGTATTGAAGGCAAAAGAAAAGGTGGAAGAGAGCGAAAGTAAATTCAAAAACCTTTATGAAATGCTTTCGATTTCCTATTTAATACTTAAAGACGGCGTTTACATCGAATGCAATGAAGCGACACTACCAATATATGGAATCGACAGCAAAAATGAGATTATTGGAAAAGTACCTGCCGATTTTTCTCCCGAATTTCAGCCTAATCATGGAAAATCTTCGGAAGAGGCGGAACGTCACATCCAGGCAGCCATTGAAAAGGGGTTTCACTCCTTTGAATGGATCACAATGCGAAAAAACAAACAAGAGTTTTATTCCGAAGTGTCGTTGAAAAGGTTCTATTACAAAAACGAGTTGTATATACAATGTCTGGTAGCCGATATCTCTGAACGTAAAAAAAATGAAGCCGAACTTATTGCAGCGAAAGAGAATTCGGCAGAAAAAGAATTATTTCTGAGCACCCTGATAAATACGTTGCCCGATTTAGTTTGGTGTAAAGATATAAACGGCGTTTACCTGATGTGCAACCATCGTTTTGAAGAATTTGTCGGGGCACCCCAACATGAAATAATTGGTAAAACCGATTATGATTTAAGTAATACTGATTCAGCCAATTTTTACCGTCAAAAAGATATGGAGGCTGTTGAAGCCGAGAAGACCATTGTATATGAAGAATATTTAACATTCGCTGGTGACAAGCATTCAGAATATGTAGAAACCGTTAAAACTCCTTTTACCAGAAACGGGCAGTTGGTTGGTGTGTTGGGAATTAGCAGAAATATCACTGAACGCAAAAATGCAGAACTCGAATTAATGAAAGCCAAAGAAAAGGTGGAAGAGAGCGAAATCAAATTCCGGCAATTAGCAGAAAATCTGAACGATGTAGTTTGGTTAAGAAAAGGAGAAGAAATCATATATATTAATCCCGCATTTTATGAAGTGTTTGGCATTCCCCGGGAAGCTTTTATTGAAAACTCAAAATTACTTTTCAAAATAATGCATCCCGAAGACATCCAAAAATACCGGGAAGCAATGCATACAAAAGAATTTATCGAAACCGGGAAGTTTTATTGCGAGTATCGAATCATCAAGCCTCAGAATGAAATACGCTGGATTATTACCAAATCGAGTCAGGTTATTGATTCCAATGGAAATCAAACAGATTACTGGGTTGGGTTTGCATTCGATATAACTAAGCTTAAGAACATTGAAACCGAACTTATTGCAGCAAAAGAAAAAGCTGAAGAAAGCGACCGGCTTAAATCTGCATTTCTGGCTAATATGAGCCACGAAATTCGTACCCCCATGAACGGAATCCTTGGATTTACCAACTTGCTTTTAGAACCCGATTTAAGTGACGACACCAAAGAAAAATACATTGAAATTATTCATAAAAGCGGGCAGCGTATGCTGAATACGGTTAACGATATTATTGAAATCTCGAAAATAGAAGCCGGACTAGTAGAAAACAGGTATGAAATCACAGATTTTAATAAACGGATTGAAGAATTGGTCCAATTCTTTACACAAGAAGCGAATGCAAAAGGGCTGAGAATTATTCTTGAAAAATTGCTTCCGATTGAAAAGAAAAACCTTTTTACCGATCAGCTTAAACTGGATTCCATACTTACAAATCTGATTAAAAATGCCATTAAATATACACCGGGTGGGACGATTTCCATGGGATGCCAGTTTAAAGAACCGGTAATTGAATTTTACATAAAAGATACAGGGATTGGAATCCCTGCAAATCGCCTTGATGCAATTTTTAACCGGTTTGAACAGTCCGATATTGAAGATACAAGGGTATTCGAAGGCTCGGGTTTAGGATTGGCAATTGTAAAATCGTATGTTGAAATGCTTGGCGGCCAAATATGGGTGGAAAGTGAAGAAGGGAAAGGTTCAATATTTTATTTTACCTTGCCTGTAACGAATAATACACAAGAAAAGCCAACCAACGATGATAAAACCTCATCGGATAACAAAAATGCAAAAACAAAAAAATTAAAAATAGTTATTGCCGAAGATGATGCAATATCCAGAATATATCTTTCACTCCTTGTTAAAAATATTTGCAGGGAAATTCTGGAAGTGGAAACAGGATATAGTACGGTTGAAATATGCAAAAGCAATCCAGACATTGATTTAATCCTTATGGATATTCAAATGCCCGGAATGAATGGATACGAAGCAACACAAAAGATAAGGGAATTTAACAAAGATGTAATTATTATTGCACAAACCGCTTTTGCACTTGGTGGCGACAGGGAAAAATCAATCGCAGCAGGTTGTAATGATTACATTTCGAAACCAATTAACAAAACCAAATTACAGGAATTAATTCATAAATATTTTGAATAAACTACCAATTTAAGTAATTGCAAAAAAGCCCCCTGCGAATCAGTTAAATGGGAAGAGGTGTGTTTGTCGAAAATTTTAAAAATACATAAACTAATAATTATACTATGAAACCTTTAACGAACTTATTTTTTGTTACAATTCTGTTTTGTTTAATGGGCTGTAATCCCAAAACGGACCAAAATCCGGTGGTTAAAACCACTTCAGGTGATGTATCGGGAAGTATCGACGATGGCATATTTACTTTCAAAGGTATTCCTTATGCCAAAGCTGAACGGTTTATGCCTCCACAGGATCCTGATGCCTGGGAGGGAGTTCTTGAATGCACTGAATTTGGTCCGGTAGCCAAACAAATAGTGCCCTGGTATCCGGATTCCGTTCAGGACGAAAAAAAACTGTTTAGTGTAAATGTATGGACACAAGGAATCAACGACGGGAAAAAACGCCCGGTAATGCTCTGGTTGCATGGAGGTGGTTTCCATGTGGGCAGTAGCAACGATCCAATGACTTATGGCAAAGCCCTGGCCAAAAAAGGGGATATTGTGATGGTATCAGTCAATCATCGTTTGAACATTCTTGGTTTTCTCGATTTATCAACTTGTGGCGAGAAATATGCACAATCGGCAAATGTGGGTATGCTCGACATTGTAAAAGCGTTGGAGTGGATCAGCAAAAACATTGAAAGTTTCGGGGGCAACCCTTCCGATGTAACCATTTGTGGTGAATCAGGAGGTGGCGGGAAAGTTGGTACACTCATGTGTATGCCATCGGCAAAAGGTTTGTTTCATAAGGCAATTATCCAGAGTGGCACCCTGCTGAATACTATGACAAAAGAGACATCACAGGCGCTGGGTTTGGCCGTACTCGAAAATCTCGGACTTCCGCCCGAAGATGTTGGTCAACTCGATACCGTTTCATACATGCAATTGGTGAAAGCCGGAAACGACGCAATATTCAAAATTTCGGGCCCGAGAAACCCCGGGTCTCCCACCATGTTTGGTTTCGCACCTTCGGCCGACGGTGTTGTTTTGTTACAGCAGCCTTTCAGTCCCGGATTTGCCGGTATTTCCAAAGATATTCCCCTGATGATAGGTTCGACACTAAACGAACTGATGAAAACATATTACAGCGAAAAAGAAATGACATTGGAACAGGCAAAAGACAGCCTGGCAAAAGAATACGGAGACAAAACCAACCAATACGTTGAGCTTTTCGCAAAGGCATATCCGGATTATACACCGCAGGATCTTCTTTCTGTTGACAAGGTATTCAGGCCTTTTACGATACGGACCGCCGATGCATGGGCTGCTGAATCAGCCCCCATTTATGTTTATTTCTTGGCATGGAAAAGTCAGGTAGATAATGCCTCAAAAGGTTCGTTTCACGGTTTAGACATTCCTTTGGCGTTTAACAACGTTGATTTGAGGCCCGACTGGACCGGCAATACAGAAGCCGCCTGGGAACTGGCTGATAAAATGAGCGCTGCATGGATAAATTTCGTGAAAACAGGTAACCCAAATGTAAAAGGCAAGCTGCCGGATTGGGAGTCGTATACAAAGGAAAATGGGGTAACGATGTATTTTGATAATGAGTGCAGAATTGTTAATAACCACGACAGGGAATTGATGAATTTTATCCAACCTGTTGATTAAATGTTGAACTACACCCGCCGGGCAGGCTCATCCCTGCCTGGCGGTAGCCATGAAAATCTGCTCTGACAAGATGTCCCAACCGTTGTATGCCAAAGAAAATACAAAACAATGAAAAGATGAACATAGATAAGTGGAGCATTGACAAATACAATTTTACCGAGGCAGAAATAAAATTGACGCTGTCGCATTTTGTGCCCCGACAAATGAAAGCAAATGAGTTTTTTCTAAAAACAAATCAGTAACACCAGTTTCAAGTGGCATACAAACATAATAAACTCCTCCTTTTTTTGTATTTAAAACCATTAAATCTATAAATTTACTTATCATATTCCTAAACTCAAATAAACTTGATTTATCGTTTTGAATTTTAAGAGCTTCTTTTGTTTTACCAACATAATCAATATTGTAAGGTGGATCAGTAAACACCATATCCGCCTTCTTCCCGTCCATTAACTTTTCTACATCTTCAATTTTAGTGCTATCTCCACACATGACATAATGTGATTTTATATCAAACTCTTGGTATTCAAATTCATGTCCACAATCGCATTTATATTTCATATTTATTCCCCTTAGCCGAGTTACATTGTCGGCATAATATCTGTAAGTTTTTAATATCATTTGTTCCACCTTTAGAAAGTGGTTTAATATGGTCTAATGTTAGATTGGTTGTTATTCCGCACATATTACATCTCCTTTCCAAATTTTCAACCGCTTCCCAGTCCATATACCCCGCATTGTATCCACGCCTACGATATGAATATTCTTTATCAAATTGTTTCCGAAGTTCTGG
>CAZHKI010000189.1:0-7518 GCA_964533365.1 uncultured Maribellus sp.
TCGCTGGCCGGCCGTTTTCCTTTGGCCACTGTTCCCGATAACTGCAAGGGGATTTCGGTCACCTGGTTCATGTCAGTAACATCGAAAACCTGGGTTGACGAGTTGCTGCCTTCAATTGAAAATTCAATCACATTTCCACTTCCCACCGACTTTAAATCCCTGAAAAACAAGGCACTCCCAGTCATTTTTAATTTCCTCCGGTAATAAATTTCAATGTAATCGAGCCAGGCAAAAGCGTTATTGTTACCTGCCTCATATTTCAGGCCTACTGTCAGTGTATTTCCTGTTGTTGGGATGGTGAAAACCGATTTACGCTCATCGGCATACAAAGCAGTATTATCGCTGGTATTAACAGGAATAAAACTCAATTCACCCAATTTCGATCCATTTCCCGAAACAGACATTTTCGAAGCTGAAAAAGAACGGGCAGCCGCATTGACCCGTACATTAACAGAACCCGGGCTTACCAAATCTGTAACTGAAAAACTGACATTTTGTGACGCCCCGTTGCCAAACATCTGACCAAACCATTGTCTTCCTGAACGAATTAGATTGGTATCATCCTTTTCAAACACATCAAATTCATCGAACGACATAACCGAAACAGTAGCCGGTTGCTGTACCTCTGCCAGTTTTTCAACCGTTTTGGAAGAACCGGCATTTTCAGTTAAAAAGAAAAATCCCTGGTTGGAATAGTTGTGCGGCGTATGTTCAAAATATGAATCAGTTCCAATGGGCTTCCAATGAATATTTCCCGGTTCATAGAAAAAAAGGCAGTCGGCCCCGTTATTTTTCCCATGCCAAACCGCACACTGCTGAACATCGTCGTAAGTTATTTCAGCAGGATTTTCAGATAAAATGGTCCCGCCACTGCCAAAAACATTCACCTGCGATGGGTTGGAAAAACCCCAACTGCTGAGTTTTGAATAGGGAATTTTATAAATCCCTTTTCCCGAAGTTTTTATTTTTAACCATTTCCCGGATTGTAAAACTGAACCAGTCTTCCAGTTATGAGCCGATATAACAGCCGATTTGGTTAAAAGTGGTAAACGTTGCAACTCAAAACTTTTTAACAGAAAAATTTTTTCGCCCTTCCTGACAACTGTTGTGACCTGAAGCTGGATTTTATAACTATCGCCCGATTTCAGTTTTATGGTTTCAACCTCAGTTTCTTCTTTTAATTCATCAATAAACGGGAAATTATGAACAGTGGATAATTCTTCATATTTTGCATTTTCAATGATAAAACGAAAATTCTGTCCGGGCTCTGTCAGTTCATAATCTTTAACAAATACAGGAATTTGAGACCCGGCAACAGGATAAGCAGCATTTTCAAAAGTCATTTCGCCAATATCTGACACAATAAAATCAACATCTTTGGGAAAATGCCAATTTAATGTAATTAACTCTTTTTGAATATTATCTGCTGAAAAAGCTGCAAAAAATATGAAGAACAAAAATAAAATTCGTTTCATCCGTATGAACAATTTGGTTTCATTAAAACGACAACGCACAATAAATATTGCAAACTGACCGTATTCTAAAAAAGTGAAAATATTTGATTTTAATCCGTCAAATATATTAACATTGCGCACAATTATTGAAAAATTATAGAAAGTTGGAACAATAAGAATAATACAAAATAGTTATATTTGTGTCGATCAGAAAAATAATGAAAAAAAATAATTCTATGAAGCTAAAAACTTTATTCATAGTGTTTTTAGCCGCACTCCTTACAGGATGTGGATTGTTTGGAAAAAAAAGTGGAAAATCGTCCCGTACCACAGGATGGGAATACAATTCAGAAGAAACCGGAAATATCCCGTATGAATCTGGATATGAACAGGAAACTGGGCCTGGTCTTGTTTTCATTCAAGGTGGAACATTTACTATGGGGCGGGTTGAGCAGGACGTCATGTACAATTGGGACAATCACCCGAGAAGGGTTACGGTAGCTTCTTTCTACATGGACGAAACCGAAGTTTCAAACCAGGATTACAGGGAATTCACCCACTGGATAACACGTGTTTACCCGGCTGACAGAAACAAACTGGTTACCGTATTACCCGATACAACCAAATGGAGAAGCGAACTGGCTTACAATGAACCTTACGTGAATAACTATTTCAGGCATCCGGCATACAGCGATTACCCGGTGGTTGGGGTAAGCTGGGAACAAGCAGAAGCTTACTGTGCCTGGCGTACCGACAGGGTAAATGAGCAAATCCTTGTCAAAAAAGGAATTCTAAAACACGATAACACTCAAAACGGACAAAATATTTTTACAACCGATGCTTACCTAGCCGGATTATATCAAGGCGCTGACGGAAATAAACCCATTGAAAATCCCGACGGCACCACTCGCCGGGTAAAATGGGAAGACGGAATTGCCCTGCCCAGTTATCGTTTACCTACCGAAGCCGAATGGGAATTTGCTGCTTATGGTTTAATTGGTAATGCAGAAGGCGAATTACTTACCGACCGCAGGGAATTTCCCTGGAACGGAACCTACCTGAGAGAATCGGACAAAAAAGGGAAAGGCCAGATGAAAGCCAACTTTGTCCGTGGACGAGGCGACATGATGGGGATGGCTGGCGCGCTTAACGACAATGCAGATATTGCATCTCCCGTATTCTCATACGACGCCAATGATTACGGTCTGTACTGTATGGCCGGAAACGTAAACGAGTGGGTGGCCGATGTTTATCGCCCGTTATCATTCCTTGATGTTGAAGAATTTCAACCTTTCAGAGGCAATATAATTACGGAGTATAAAAGAGACGAAAACGGGACTTTACTCCGCAACGAATATGGCGAGCTTGTAAAAGATACCATTGCCGATTATCGTAACTTTAAAGATGGCGACGCCAATTCACAAATCATCGAAAACAACGACTGGAATGCTGCCCAGGCCAATAAAACCGACAAAATGTATTTCCAGGATGAACGCCCGGGATACTTTTCATCGCTTATCACCGATGAAGTAAGGGTTTACAAGGGAGGATCGTGGAAAGACCGCCCGTACTGGCTGGTGCCCGGAACCAGAAGATATCTGGAACAATCAAAAGCTCAAAGCGATATCGGATTCCGTTGTGCCATGACAAGAGTTGGTAGCCCGGAAGGATTTTAAAACAAAATGAAATTTCAATACATGAGGCCTCATTTATAACAAATGAGGTCTTTTTTATTATTCATAAAATGATTTCAACCAGCGATATTTACAAACTTTTTCGAAATTCAAAAGGCATTTGTACCGATAGTCGTGAAATTTTTCAGGGATCTATTTTTTTTGCACTGAAAGGAGATAATTTTAATGGCAACCGGTTTGCCTCTGAAGCATTAAACAAAGGGGCTATCTTTTCCGTCGTTGACGAGGAGGAATATGCTATTTCTGACAAAATTCTTCTTGTAAACAACACATTGGAAACCTTGCAGGATTTAGCCCGTATGCATCGCAACGAACTGGGATTGCCCATTCTGGCCATTACCGGAACCAACGGAAAAACCACAACAAAAGAACTCGTTGCGGCAGTTTTATCGAAAAAGTTTAATGTAAGTTTCACCCAGGGAAATCTGAATAACCATATTGGAGTGCCATTAACTTTGTTAAAAATGGACGACAAAACTGAATTTGGCGTGGTGGAAATGGGCGCCAACCATCCGGGCGAAATTGCCGCGCTCTGTTCCATTGCCAACCCCGACTATGGGATCATTACCAATATTGGTAAAGCCCACCTCGAAGGATTTGGCTCTTTTGAAGGAGTAAAAAAAACAAAATCAGAACTTTATCATTTTCTAAACAAAAAAGGGGGAATCATTTTCTATCATAAAAATAATTCGATCCTGAACGAACTGACGGCTAATATTCCAAACAAAATATCATACGGAAACGACCAAGCAGATTTTACCGGTGAATTGATTGATTCACCCCCGTTTGTTCACGTGAAAGCCAATTTCCCGAAAGGTGTTTTATATCTAAACACCCAATTGATTGGCAACTTTAATTTTGAAAATGTGTTGGCTGCCGCAGCTATTGGTAGTTACTTCAAGGTAGAACCACTGTTGATACAGAAAGCCATCAAAGAATACAAACCCCAAAACATTCGTTCGCAGCTTATTGTAAAAGGCGATGTAAAAATAATTATGGACGCTTACAATGCCAATCCAACCAGCATGCAGGCGTCCATAATCAGTTTTATCAATACTTTCCCTGGAAGTCAATACCTGATTCTGGGCGATATGCTCGAATTGGGAACCTATTCCCAACAGGAACATAAAAATATTCTGGACCTCATTAAAAATTATCCGTCAGTTCACGTCTTCTTCATTGGCCCTGTTTTCGCTGAAATTGCAAAAGCAGACCATGAAAATACGTTTTTAAATGTAACCGAATTTTGTGATTACCTGAGCAATCACAAAATCAGCGCCGGTAATTTCCTGATTAAAGGATCCCGCGGCATCAGGCTCGAAAAGGTTCTCGACTATATTTAATTAACAACCGGTTTCTGGACTTTCAACACGTCAGCTATCGCTTTTTCGAAAGTTGGTTTCGGAAGCGCTCCCATGGCCATTTGCGGTTGTCCTTCCTGCGGTACAAACAGCAGTGAGGGAATGCTCTGAATACCAAACATACCGGCAAGTTCCTGTTGTTCCTCTGTATTTACTTTGTAAATAACAATGCTATCGCCATATTCCTTTTGCAATTCTTCCAGTATTGGGGCAACCATTTTGCACGGGCCACACCAATTGGCATAAAAGTCAATCAGACAAGGCTTGCTGCCTTCATATTTCCAGTCTTTATTTGCTTCCCAGTTAAATACTTTTTCTTTAAAAGTTTCTTTCGTCAAATGTTCCAACATAACTCTATTTTTTTAATATTGATATATTCAAATTTATACATATATAGATATCAAAAATAGTGCCAATTGGGGAACTGACAAAAAACTTCGGGGAAATCCGCCAATAAGTTGTAATTTTGTCACAATTTTTTAATACTCGACAGTACAATTGACTTTAAAAATGAATTTTCAGGCCGGAAAATGGAACATAAACTAAACCAAAAAATATTCAGCATCATTTCGAAAGCGGCAGATGAAATGCAGCAGGAAACATACATTATAGGAGGGTACGTTCGTGATTTGTATTTGAAAAGGACTTCGAAAGATATTGACATTGTTACCGTTGGAAGTGGAATTGAACTGGCAAAAAAGGTGGCAAAAATGTTACAACCGCGGCCTGGTGTAAACATTTTTAAGACGTTTGGCACTGCCATGCTGAAATACAAAAACCTCGAAATTGAGTTCGTTGGCGCACGTAAAGAATCATACCAGTGGGATTCGCGGAAACCGGTTGTTGAAAACGGCACATTGACCGAAGACCAGAACCGCAGGGATTTCACAATTAACGCGCTGGCTATCGGGCTTAACCAATCCAATTTTGGGGTATTGGTTGACCCGTTTAACGGATTGGAAGATTTGGAAAAGAAAATCATACGGACACCGCTCGATCCGTCGCTCACCTTTTCCGACGATCCGCTTCGGATGATGCGTGCCATCCGCTTTTCTTCGCAACTGGGATTTGAAATCCAGGCAGAAACCCTGCAGGCAATCGCAAAAAATAAAGACCGGATAAAAATTGTTTCGGCCGAACGGATTATTGAAGAAATTCATAAAATCATCCTTTCTGAAAAACCATCGACAGGATTTGTACTTCTGGAAGAAACCGGACTACTCGAAATCATTTTCCCCGAATTGTTTCAGCTTAAAGGAGTTGATTCGGTTAGCGGAGTCGGGCATAAAGACAATTTTTACCACACACTGGAAGTTCTCGACCGGATTGCCCCTCACACCGACGATTTGTGGCTCCGCTGGTCGGCCCTGCTACATGACATTGCAAAACCGGCAACCAAAAAATTTGTTGAAGGACAGGGCTGGACATTTTACGCCCACAACTTTGTTGGCGTAAAAATGATTCCAAAAATATTCAGACGGATGCGGTTGCCCATGAATGAAAAGATGAAATATGTCCAGAAAATGGTTCAGCTACACATGCGGCCGATTGTCCTTTCGGAAGAGGAAGTGACCGATTCGGCGGTAAGGCGGCTGCTATTTGAAGCCGGCGACGATATTGACGATTTAATGACCCTTTGCGAAGCCGACATCACTTCGAAAAACCAGGAAAAAGTAAAACGGTTTCTCGACAATTTTCAAATAGTCAGGCAGAAATTAAAAGAGATTGAAGAAAAAGATGCTATCCGGAATTTTCAGCCGCCGGTTGACGGAGAACTCATCATGAAAACCTATGGAATTCAGCCCGGTCGCGAGGTAGGATTTATCAAAGATGCCATAAAAGAAGCCATTCTGGACGGTATCATCCATAACAATTACGAAGAGGCGTATTCATATATGGAAAAGAAAGCAGAAGAACTTGGCCTTAAAAAAGTCTAATTTTTTAATTTTAATTTGAGTAAAACCGGCAAATGATCGCTGAAACCGCCCTGATAAGTAAATCCGTTATACGTGCTTTGGGGCTGCATTCCGCCATATTTTGCATCAGGTTCAACAAGGAACGGGAGATGAACAACTTTGGCGTTTTGTTCTTCAGCATAAAATCCATTTTTTGAATTCAGCAATGCTCCCGACACAATAATCTGGTCGAATACAAACCACTGGGAAAGATATTTGTGGGTACCGCTCCCCGTTTCAGCCCAGTGATATGACAAGTTGTACAACCGGTTGTCTTCCATTTCGCCCTGAATATTTTCGGCCTTCAGATACTTCATCAGGCTTTCATCCCGGGGCTGATCGTTAAAATCGCCGGCAATGATTATTTTGGGCGCCGGGTATTTTGAAAACAATTCATCGGTTTTTTTACGCAAAAGTTGGGCAGCTTGGTTTCGCAACGATTTTGTTTCGAGCATTCCAGAATAACGGGATGGCCAGTGGTTAATAAAAAGATGAAGGGTATCCTGTTCGTTAAGAATTCCTGACACATAGAGTATTTCACGTGTTTTAACCGGTTTTCCGTTCTTATCCGTCAATGGGTAAAACTGATATTCGACAGGATAAAACAATTCGGAATGATAGATAAAAGCTACATCAATTCCCCGGTGATCGTCCGATTCCTTGTGGATAATCCGGTAAGGAACCGATTGTAGTGGAGTTTTCATTGTTAGCATTTCCAGCACTTTTCTGTTTTCAACTTCACTCAGTGCAATCATAGCGGGAAGTTCCCAGCCTCCGGCGTTAATAATAACTTTCGAAATGTCCAGTAGTTTCTTATTTAGCCGTTTATAAGTCCAGTGCCGGGTGCCACCGGGTAAAAATTCCGAGTCTTCTAAATCCGGATCATCATCTGTATCGAACAGATTTTCCACATTATAAAATAAAAACGAAATCTCTTTTTCGTTTTCCTGTGTATAACCGTTAAAATAAGTGAAAACCAGCAGGAACAATAGCTGGAGAAATCTCAGCCTCATTTTTTCTTTTCAATGCGTTCGTAGGCGCCCAAATCGGGGCC
>CAZHKI010000190.1:0-7502 GCA_964533365.1 uncultured Maribellus sp.
TTTCTCACCCGATGGAACTCACATCGGATTTGTTCATTGTTGTTTGTCTCGCCTTGGCGTGATGTTCGTTTTATATAAAATTTTAAAAAATCAGATTTAAATATTTACGGTTAACCATTTCCCGGAAAGCGAACCGTCGATTTCCAACTCAATGCCTTCTCCGGTAACTTTAAACGGGACTTTCTTCTTCCCAGATTTCACGGAAGAAACTTTTTTACCGGGGAAAACGGGGAGTTTTACCAGCCCGGTACCGGTAATCTGGACGTTGCAGACGGTTTCCTTTTGGGCAGGATCGGGGATAAACACAATTTTCGAAAGTGGTTGTTCCGAAAAAGAATAAGCTTTGCCGTCGATGGTAATCCCCTTGCAGTTGTTCCCGATAAAAGCCTCCAGGTTTCCGTTTTCAGTGCGGAAAGCCATCCAGAGGCGCCCGTTATAGGTAACGCGATGACCGTTGATGGCGACATTTTCAAGTTCCACACGATCGGAAGGCAAAGGATTTACCGCAAGGGCTTTGGCGTCGTTTTCGGCATTCCGGGAGAATCCCCCCTCCCAGTTTTCGCGGTGGGTCCGGTAATGACGGACCACCATGTTCGTTGAATTGGGGAATGTGGTAACAAAGTAATCGGAAGTCCGTGAAACCACCGAAGGATTGTCGTTGACACCCGTTATTTTCCCTGAAGAAGGATAGGCCCCGGCGGCATTCAGAATTTCAAACAGGGTACGGGTTTCGTATCCCAGGCTTTGCGACTGATCGTCGCGCGGACGAAAGCCCAGATAATAAAAGGCGCCTTTCCCGTGTGTGGTTTTTACCCCAACTGTTTTCCCGTCACAACGGGCTATCACTTCATTGCCGGCAGGTTCAACCGGGTAAATCCGGTCAACCAGAAAGTCGGTAAGAATGGTTTGTTTCGGGACACCGGAGAAACTGTTTTGAAATGAAACTTCCTTTCCGGCAGCAATTTCACCCATATAACCATCAAAATGATAGCGCGCGCCTGCCAGTTTTTCCCATTGAGCCCGGCAGTCGTTACCCTCCGAATCGAGCATGGGAGGCGTTCCATACCAAAGTACTTTCCCTCCTTTTTCGACAAACTGCGCAAGCAGGTCGAGCAATCCTTTTTCCGGAAACGGCTCAAACAAAACGACGATGGTCCCATACTTTTTGTCTTTCACCGCCAGTTTGCCATCGTCCTGCAATTCGCCCATCTGCACCAGTTTGGCAGCAGAGAGGTAATTCGCGTAACCATATTGGGTCATCCAGCTTCCAAAACGTTCTTCAACCGCAACGAGGCTCATCGGATAAATCGCCAGCACCTCCACATCGCGATGCACACCGCCGGTAATCATTTTAATATCATGGGGCGGTTGTGCGCCAAAAGCGTGGTTGATAGCCATGCGGCGTTCAAGGGCTTCATTCGGGAATCCCCAGGCAGCCGCGTAGGCGCTGGGGTATTTGTTGATTACGCCGATGGAAGTCGCCATTGCAGCACCGTAATAATTCCGGTCGCTCCAGCCACATTCAGCAAAATCGTTACCGGTTGGCTCCAGGTATTCGCCCCACTTAAAGTAGTCGTAACACGCAGCTGATGCCTGGTGCACGGTATTGCTCCAGATAAAATTCGAAGTGTATTCGTACTGATTCGCAAAGCCGGGTTGTTTCTCTGTATTCCACAAATCGATGGTCGGACTTTCTGCCCACGAAGCGTGCGCGCTCGTTTTGAGCTCACGATTGAAAAGCGATTCTGCATACGTTTTTGCATCCTTAAACAAATCCACCACGCCGTTATTCAGCAACTTGTAGTAGCGGTCGCGCAGCAAAAAAGTATGGTGAATATCTTCCGGCTTCGGCCCCATCACATACTGAACATTGATTACCGACTGGGCAAAAGGTTCGTAATTGGGCGCTCCGTAGGCAAAATAAAGCAGGTATTTATCGTCGAAAGGCTGCCCGAATTTTTTCGAATAGGTATCGGCAAAACTTTGGGTGAGATAGCGAACGGCAAACTGCCCGTTTTCGTGATGACTGAAATAGCTCCAGTCTTGTTGAATATGCATTTCATCGGAATACAAAGCAGTGAGGTTCACTCCTTTGTCATGGTATTTCTTCATCAGCGACCGTAGAAATTCCGGGGCGTCGGCATGGAAGTAATCCATTTCCTGTGTTTCATATTCCAGCATCACCATAACCCGGTCGTAACCCGGATGTTCCGGATTGTTGCCAAATACGTGCAGGAGCCGCATATCAATACTTTGCCCGATTCCACGGGCAGCATAATTCATGGTATCGGTAGCTTCAAACTGAACATGGGTAAGCGGAACGATATTTTCGGGCTCCACCACCCGGAAAGGGATATGTCCTCCGCTTTCCCTGAAAGCGTATGCTTTAACTCCTTTCAGCAGCACCGGCGATTTACCTTTGTTGTTGGTCCAGTAAAGTTGCTGCCAGATTGGAATATTAAATTTTCCGGTTTGAGGATCGCGGTAGCCAACTTTGTAGGCCAGCCATCTTCCGCTGTTCCCGGTCTGCTTTTTATAAGCCTGCCCCAACTCCAGGGGGCTGAGCAAACTCAGACAGAGCCCCAGATCATACTTTTGGGCAAAGTCGCTTATAATTTTTATCTTACTGACATACTCACCCATATCGGGGGTTAATTTGCGCTCTGCACCCGTATCGTTCCGGTACTGTCTGAAGAACTCGTCGAAAGCGATGATCAGTTCACTGGAACCTTGTTTTTTACCTTCCTCACAGATTTCGCGCAGGCTTCGGATATACTTGTTGTAGCCAAGCGATAAATCCATTTGGGTATCGGGATTGGTTAATCCTTCCAGTTGCTGATCGCTGGTCAGAATCACCGACTGGGCTGTTCCCTGCCAAACGCCAAGTATTAACAGGACAAAAAGCAAAACTGCTTGTTTCATTTTATTGGTTTATTTTGAATGTTCAACAAAAGTTAAGGTACCGGAAACAACCGGTACCATTCACAAAAACAAAAAGTAATACCAAACTGTGTATCAACACTAATATTTTACGGCTGAAACCGTAACCGGGCCAAATAATCCGGAAGGTTGGAGCGGGCTGCCGGCATGATATGTATTTACAGGGCACCACGTTGGGCGCTGATCAGCCGGTAATTTACTGTCGCCAATCAGCCGGTTCACCCAGGTATTCACCACTTCAATTTTCAGTTCGTTCTCACCTGTTTTCACCCACTCGGTAATGTCGAGCCGATAAGGGTTGGTCCACACCCCACCGGCATACGAACCGTTAACCGATATTTTGGCCATTGCTGTCAAAGCCCCCAGGTCGATGACAATGTTGGCGCCTTCCGGGATTGATTCCAGGTTGAATTGACCGGAATAAAAAGCAGTTCCGGAATAATATTTTATCCGCTCGTCGTCCGAAGTTGTCCAGTCGTATAATGATTCAAAAACGACAGGTTGCTCAGGCCCGCGCTGCGAAGCATCAAACTGAACAGTCCACGGGCCTTCGAGGTTGGCCAGCGGTTGAAGTTCAGGATAATTGGCGCTCAAACCGCCGGACGAAGCACGGCCTGCCTTTTCACAAAAAACAACAAAAACGCTTTCAAACGGAGCCAGTTGTAACGGAACAGCAGTTGTATTTTCGTTTGTTGTGAAGGCCGGAAGTTTGCGGACAGCGCCCGTTACAGCATCCCAAAGTTCGGGTTGCAGCCCTTTCACTCTGAATTCGGGGGTAACTTCCCGGGTTTCGCCGGTTTGGTTTGAAATGAAATAGATTTCGCCGAAAGCCAAAGTCCGGTGCCCGTAGTGAACCGAATGGTCATCCGGCAGTTTGCAGTCGGGGACGCAGCCCATTTCGGCAAAAGCCTCTTCCATACTCATCCCGTTCATGATTCTTCCTTTTCCAACCTGCCGCGATTTCACCAACAAGCCATCCACTTCACCCCAAAGTACGGCAGCCATTTCCTGAACTTTTGCATCGGCCGAAGGTTGATTTTGGAGGCTGGGCGAACGTTTCGGGGCCGGGCCAAGCACAACTGCCCCGTCGGAAACCAGTTGCCTGATTTTTGCCAACAGTTCGGGACGCATGGTTTCCAGTTTAGGCAATACCAAAATCCGGTACTGCGTTCCGTGTGGCAGTGTGAGTAAACCATCTTTTACGGTCATATATTTTTCAATCACTTCGGCATTCATATAGTCGAACTGGTAGCCCACCGGAAGCGGCGGGTCGGCAATTCCGGTCATTTTGGGGGCATCCTCGCCGATAAAATAGGCAACATCGGCCACATTTAATCCCTGCTGGAGCATAAAGTTGGACCGTTTCAGGTACTGCGTATAAACATCCAGTTGAGAGAACCAGGTGTTTTTCCGGTTGAATTCGTTTCCAAACCAGGCATTTACGCCGGGGTTTTTATCTTCATACGGCTGGGTGATGTACACGTGCAGCAAGGTATTGTTAATACCTTCGGCAAAAAAGCGGTCGCCGCGTTGTTTGAACACTGCCGGGTATCGAGAAAACGGAGCGCCGGCGCAGGTATTTGATTCGGCCGAGATTTTTGTTTTTCCGTAGATATGTCCACAGGAAGTAGCAGCCCGGTTCTCAATGTCGCCCAGTTCGCCTTCGCTCCAGAACTCACCGGCAATTTCGTCCGACTGCCCGCCATACATCAGAAATTCTCCAGGAAACCCCCAATGTCCGTAATTTTCGAGCCAGGTACGCAAGCCGTGCTGGTGGCTGACATCGCGCAAACCGCCCACATAATCGTAGGCAACCTTGTCGGCCACCATGCGGCGCATGTCCCACAAAAAACGGTCGGATGCCAGTTGGCTGTTTACCACATAACCGCTGTACACCGGCAAATACGGCAAGGCATCGTAACCAAACCGGAATTTGAATTCGGCCAGGAAATCGTCGGTAATGTTCTGGCCTCCGGTTTCGTAACTATCCTGAACGACCACCCGGAACGTTTTTCGGTCAGCTTCCGGAATTCGTTTCAGAATTTCACCGATATGACCTTCGAAATGCATGGCCACATGTTTTTTGCTCATCTTATCCACTTCGTAACCGGTGGCTTCAGGCGATGCCGGTGAATTTTGGGTGCCGGTTGGGGTCATCCCGGTACGGAGAATAACCCAGTTCCCTTCCGGGACATCCCACGACAAAACGCCATCGGCTGAAAGATTTTGGGATAGGTCAATCACTTTTCCGGCATCAATAACCGAAGCCGGATCGTTGGGTTCCGGCTGGACAGGCCACTGGTAGTCGTGCCAGTAAGGCAGCGGGGTTGGATGCATTCTGGCCAGCGTTTTCTCAGCAAAACGTTCCACCCGGGGCGATGCGGAAAGTGTTACTTCAGCCAAACCGGTTCCCGTCCTGATATTTTTTAAAACCAGCCGGAAGAGCGTACCTGTTGTTTCCGGGAAAGTCACCACCACCGGGGCATAAGGCATGAAACCTACGTTTAACGCAGGATTGGAACGGTTAACCTCAAACTCGGAAATGGCAACGAATGCTCCTCCGGGTTCTTTCACCTGAAGAACGGCCAGTGCATTCAGCGGTTTTTCAGTTACCCGGACGGAAAGGCTCCGGGCAGTAAACGGTTGCACCGTCTCAAAATCGACCACGAACTCATTTATCTCCGGGAAAGTGATTCCGGTATGCTGGTTTCCATCGGCAACCGCTGCGATTCCGGGAACTGCCGGGATGGAGGTGATTTTCGCATTTTTTGCATTCAGCGCCTGTTGTTCATCTTTGGGAGCAGGATAAGCAATCAGTTTCACGTCCTGAAAAAGTTCATTGGGTTTCGCGAGTTTTTGCGCTAATTTCTGCGGCCCAGTTACCCGCAGTTCCGAGGTTGCCAGGTAACGCATGGCTTCATTGGCCGAAACCCAGGGCCCGCCCGACTGGCTCCATCCGGGAGAGTTAAAAATCCCGATTTCAATATTTAGTTCGGTAGCTGTTTTAAGAGCGGCATGAAGAATATCCCACCATTCGTCACTGAACATTTTCGCTGTTCCGTAGGGTACATCGTCCTGACCAATATTTCCAATGAACGCGCGGTTAATGCCGGCTTTTTTCATCGCGTGAAGGTCGTTGATTACCCCTTCCTTTGAAATGTTGTCGGAAATCCAGTACCAGTAAACTCCGGTCTGCATCGAATCGGGAGGAGTAACGAATCCGCTCTCAAGCGCTTGCCTGAAATCTTGTTTCTCACCTGTGCCACATGCCGAAAAAACGGTCACAGCCAGCAGGAAGATACTTAACTTGAATATTTCTCTCATTATCAGTATTTTATTGGTTTATTAATTATTGTTTTTCGAAATATACAAAATTAAAACGCCCGCCGGGGGCCGTGTCTCCATTGATATAAAAGTCCATGATATTGCCGTTTTCCTGCATATTGTCGTTCCATTTGAATTCCAGATCGACTATTTCTGCCTGAAGATTCAGCACACTTCGAAGAATTTCCAGTTCAAGAACGTTATCACGGACAGCAAATTTTGTTTCGGCAACCTGTTCCCATTCCCAGCGGTTTTCCACGTTTCGTTCGACAATGGCTTTATTTTTCCGTGGGCTGACCCGGTTGACAATAAAATCGTATCCGTTCCAGCCAGTCGATTTATCGCGGTCGGAATCGATAAAAAGCATCATCCAGTTGCGATCGGTGGAAGGAGTAAGTTTTTCATCTGTTTCCACATAAAAATACATTTTATCAGCATCGCGGGCAACCCTGGCGAGTACGATATCATTTCTTCCGCTGTTGTTCCGGTAATACTGGTCGTAGCGCCCCCGGTGGCTGCGGTGCATGGTGTTTCCCCTGTAATGGACAAACGAAGGCAATACATCGTTCCACTCCCCTGTTTTGCCAAGCTGAATGGTTTTGGGGGCCGACACTTTTTCAGGGGGCTCCATTCCCTTGAATTTACGCACCTGATCGACAAGTTGAAGGTAAAACACATCACCCCGGTCGCCCCAGCCTTTGTTGGGTTCAATGTCGCGGCTGTGTTCCCAGTCGAACTGATCGACAAACGAGAACGGATCGCCGGTCCAGCCATCTTTGGGCAACCACTGCCCGGCAATGAATTCGTTCCAGCCGGTAATGAAAACCAGTTCCGGGTCGAGTTCAAAGGCCCGCTCCCACTGTTCCTGAAAATTCCAACCGTAGAGGTATCCGTCCACCCGGGGATCGAATCCGTTACGCTGGCTGAAACTGCGGCCAAACGAGCCCGGCAGGTTGAATGCGCTGCAATGTCCGTTTGTAGCCGGGCTTGCATTTTGAGCGACACCTACAGTTACCTGCTCGAATTTTCCATCGGCGCCTTTTACATAGCCATGCTGCGGATAATTTTCGAGCCATCCCCACTGGTCGTTTCGTGACGGTCCGTTTACATAATCGGGTTGCCCCGGCCGGAAGGTAAAAAACGACGCGATTTCCCGGTCTTCTTCCGAATTGGTTAAATTATCGGGGTAACCCATGATGCAGGGTTTCCCTTTCCAGATGAACCAAAGATTTTTATAC
>CAZHKI010000191.1:0-1298 GCA_964533365.1 uncultured Maribellus sp.
ATGATATTCGGAAAGTCAGGATCACGCGGAGTGGCAAGAATGCTACGGGAACCCTTGTTTTTGGCAACGGCATGCTTGCCACGATGGTTATTAAGAATCTGTCGTACGGATGGCGGACTTTTGCCGAAACCAAAGATGGAACAGTTGAATTGAAATCACGCGTGGGAGATAGCAATCCGGACCTTAATTATACGGATATGGTTGAAATGTTCCGTACCGGGAAAGAACCCCGGAGCCACGATAGTATCCTGAAATGTATTGCAGTTTTGGAAGCGTTGGAGCAATCAGCTATTCATGAAAACTGGGTTGAAGTTGCAAAATGGTAAATCTTATAAACGATGCAAAGCAAATTTAAAAAAGGATTTTTGTTCCTTTTTATTTCGATACAAATCATCGGAATATCCTATGGTCAAACGAACGTTGAGGGATTATTTTATCTTGACAGTCGTCCTGTTTCAATTGAAATTAAAGATGGCAGGATCGTGAGTGTGCAACAGATAAAGAAACTCAGCGATGAAAGCCATCCTCTTTATGTCGCTCCCGGCCTGGTTGATAACCAGGTAAACGGGTATGCCGGGGTGTCGTTTTGCTTCGATGATGGCAGCTTGACCAAAGAAAACATCCGAAAAGCCACCAACGAACTTTGGAAGAAAGGCGTTACGACCTATATGCCCACGCTAACCACCAACAGCCGGGAAATATTGCTGAAAAACTTTTCCATACTGGCAGGTTCGAAGGATGATGAGGCGCTGTTGGGCTCCATGGGCGGATTTCATCTCGAAGGGCCTTATATCTCGCCCGACGATGGCTACCGGGGCGCACACATGTTGAAGTTTGTCCGTCTTCCCGATTGGGGTGAATTTATGGATTTTTATCAGGCATCCGGAAAAAATATTGCTACGGTAACCCTGGCCCCCGAATTGGAAGGGGCAATGGAGTTCATCCGAAAATGTACCGAAATGGGGATCGTTGTTGCTATTGGACATCACAACGCAAAAAAAGATATCGTTGACGAAGCGGTGCTGAACGGCGCTAAAATAGCAACCCACCTGGGCAATGGTTGCGCTAACATGATCAACCGGCACGAAAATCCGTTATGGCCGCAGTTGGCGAACGATGGGTTGATGGCCAGCATTATCTGCGATGGATTTCATTTGCGCGAAGAAGAAATCCGTGTGTTCTACAAGACAAAAGGCGTTGAAAATACGGTTGTCACTTCCGATGTCACCAGCTTTGCCGCTTTGCCCCCCGGTCAATATATAAGCGAAGAAGATGAAATCATTGAATTAACACCCGAG
>CAZHKI010000191.1:1308-2375 GCA_964533365.1 uncultured Maribellus sp.
TGCTTCCCCGATTTCCAAAGGAGTGGTTCATATTATGGAAGTGACAGGCTGCACATTGGGCGATGCGTTCCGTATGGCAAGTACCAACCCGGCAAAATTATACGGGTTGACCGACCGCGGGAGCATCGAGCCTGGCAAACGGGCCGATTTAATCCTGTTCTCAATTGGAGAAAAGGAATTGAAGATCGAAAAAACTTATGTGAGAGGGACCTTGGTTTATGACGCATCAAAACAGTGATATGAATGAAGTAACAACAAAAACAGGGTATTCCCGCTACTGTATCTTAGATCAGATCTTCATGGACACTACCATGATTTATTTTGACCGGAGTATTTTGTCAGGGGTTTCACTTTTGGGTGTATGAAAGTATTGTATAATCATTCAAATTATTTATTAATAGAATGTAATACTGTTTTTTTGGTAAATTGAGTATAAAAATCTTATCTCAATATTCACTGGCATTGTCACCCGTTTCCCTACATTGAGGGCTTTACTTTACAAATGGCAATAGAGTTTTGATATATGTATCATTGCTGCTAAAAAAAAATGAAGTATTGCACCTTATTCATGTCAAATAAATACGATGCAACAGGTTATGATTATGAAATACAGATTTATTCTGGTGTCGCTTCTCTTATGGCTTTTTTTCGGCGGCTCAGGATGGTCTGATCAAAAACCGACTGTTCAGGTGAAGTCTGTAACAATCTCATCGCCTGATGATACCAGTTTGGTTGTCAGGAATATTGTCACAATTTTCGCACAGCGGATTGAAGAACGTAGTGGTGCAAAGGTATCCACTGAAGGAGACCTGAAAATAGAGTTGCTCATCAAATCAGGAATTGGAGAGGAAGGTTTTACCATAGCAAACGGGAAAGATGGAGGTATTCAAATCATTGGCAATGATGAACGCGGTGTCCTGTATGGTGTTGGTAAATTTCTTCGGACATCGGGTTATAACAAGCGTGGGTTCAAGCCTGGAAAATGGCGGGGTACTTCGGTTCCTGAAAAATCTGTACGGGGAATATATTTGGCTACTCATTTTTATAATTACTACCAGACAGCCCCG
>CAZHKI010000191.1:2385-7499 GCA_964533365.1 uncultured Maribellus sp.
ACAGAGGTTGAACGATATGTGGAAGACCTTGCTCTTTGGGGGGTAAACAGCATCATGGTTTGGTACGACATGCACCATTTTGATGGTTTCGACGACCCTGAGGCAGTTGCCTATCGCGACCGGTTGAAGCGGTTCCTGCAAACGGCTAAAAATCTCGATTTAAAAGTTGGGTTCACCATGGTTGGCAATGAGGGTTATGCAAACAGTCCAACCTGCTTGCAGGCGGTTCCAGGCGGCTCAAGGGGAGGTTATTATCCTACCGATATTTGCCCCAGCAAACCGGCAGGAATGGAATACATCCTGAAAAACAAAAATGATTTTTTTGAGTGGTGCAGGGATATTAAACCTGAGTTCATCTGCATTTGGCCATACGATCAGGGAGGTTGTGGTTGTTCCGCTTGTCAACCCTGGGGCTCAAACGGTTTTTTGAAATGTGCTGAAAATATCTCCAAAATGGCCAAAGAAAAACTTCCGGGAGTTAAAACCATGCTTTCAACCTGGTTTTTTGACAGCACAGAGTGGCAGGGGCTCAGCAAACTGCTTGCTGCTGATACGGGTATGGTGGATATGATTATGGCCGAAGATATTCCCGGTTACGAAAACAGCAAATTCCCGCCACTCACGGGGAAACTTCCAATCGTAGGATTTCCGGAAATCAGCATGTATAACACCTTTCCATGGGGTGGGTTCGGGGCAACACCTTTACCTGGTCATCTGGCGGGACAATGGGAAAAAGTCAGGAATATAAGGTTAGGTGGTTTCCCTTACTCAGAAGGCATTTTCGACGACATTAACAAAGTAACCTATACACAGTTATACTGGGATTCAGCAATAGCGCCTGAAGAAATCCTGAAGGAATACATTGCCTGGGAATATTCTCCTGAACTGGTGGACGATGTTTTGAAGATATTTACCACTTTGGAGAAAAACCATCACATGCGTTGGTGGCCCGGCGAACTCGAAGGGGTGAAGCTGGCTCTGGATTGGTTCCCTTCAAAAGGTGTCAAACCACAGGCCGATCCTGGAGCAGAAGAGGCGTATGCTTTAGTTAAGCAGGTAGATTCCAAACTTCCGGAGTGGGCACAAAAATCGTGGCGCTGGCGATTGGTCTTTATTCGGGCCATGCTCGATGCCGAACTGAAAACGAACGGAGGTTCCCCAAATGAAACCTGTATCGAAGGTTTTAAGGAATTATTGAAAATTTACCATACTTCAGTAAAAACAGACCCGGCAGTAAAGCCCCCAATTTCAGTAGCAGAGTAATAAAATGAGCTTTTGTGATTTGAATATAAATGTTTCGTTTTTTAGTGAGATAGATTCAGTGTGTTGTTGATAAATGTTATACGATTAATAAATAGAGTTATGATCTTTAATAAACATGCCAGGTTTTGTTTTGTAATATTTACTGTGTGTTTTTTGTTTATACTGGATGCATATTCCATCAACAAAAAAAAGCATTCTCTTCCAATTGGCGTTTGTTCCAGTTTCTCCAAAAGTGATTTATTGAAAAATGCAGGATGTGCGTTCGTTGAAGAAGGAGTTAAAAGTTTTTTGATGCCAACTGAAAGTGAAGATAAATTTCTGGAGAAACTGGAATTGGTTAAAAAAGCCTCTTTGCCGGTAGTCGCTTGCAATAATTTTATTCCATCGGAATTGAAATGTGTCGGAGAGAAAGCTGATCATCCTGCCATTTTAAAGTATGCAGAAACCGCTTTTCGACGGGCTCAGATGGCTGGTGTCGAAATTATTGTCTTTGGCAGTGGTGGTGCCCGGCAAATTCCCAAAGGTTTTTCTTATCCGTTTGCACGTAACCAGTTTGTTGATTTATGCCGTCAGATGGCTCCTCTGGCTAAAAAGTATGGTGTAACCATTGTGCTTGAGCCTTTGAATTCATACGACTGTAATTTTATTAATTCGGTAGCCGAAGGTGGAGAGATTGTAAAAGAGGTAAATCATCCCAATTTCCGTTTATTGGCTGATATTTTTCACATGAAGAAGGATGGAGAAACGGCTGAAAATATGGTGAAATATGGGCGTTTAATCCACCATGTCCATATTGCTGAACTGGAAGGGCGTTCTGCACCGGGAACTCATGCCGAAGATTTTTCCGAATATTTTAATGCATTGAAAAAAATAAACTATCATGGGCGAATTTCAATCGAATGTCGTTGGAACAATATGGAGCAACAGTTGCCCCATGCAGTTCAATACATGCGAACTCAATTAGACTATGCTCATAGTATTATTAATAAGTGCTTTTTAAACCATTAATAACTAAACAATTAACCATGATTAAAAATTCGATGAATCAAACCGCCAACCGGCGCAGCTTTATAAAACTGGCCGGACTTGGCGTAGGGGCTGGAATCTTGGGGCTTCAGCAAACTTCCTGTAACACGGCGAAATCTACAGCTAAAGTTCCTGCAATAGAAGGATTTGATGATTTGGGGGTGAAAAAAGAAATTTCAAAAATTTGGGTTCCTGTATCCGATCGAAAAATCCGGGTGGGCATTGTGGGGTACGGCAGCATTGGCCGTCAGGTGGCGCGCCTGCTGCATCCCAATGTCGAAGTTGCAGCGGTTAGCGATCTTTTCCCTGACCGTTGTGCCGAACTTGCAAAAGTGACCAATTGTAAGAAGACCTATCCTTCGCTCGAAGAACTTGTTAAAGACGACAGTCTTGAGGCGGTTTTTGTTGCCACCGATGCCCCCAGCCATTTTAAACATTGCATCGAAGTGCTTAAACATGGAAAACATGTGGCTTGTGCTGTCCCAGCTGTTTATGGTTCGCTGGAAGATGCTGAACGGTTGTTCGAAGCAGTAAAACAAAGTGGCTTAAAGTACATGATGTATGAAACCTCGATATATAGGGAAAATTTGTATGCCATGCGTCAGATATACAAGGCAGGGGGCTTTGGCAAAGTGGTTTACACTGAAGGAGAATACTGGCATTATGAAGAGTTGGGAAAACCAGGGATAGGTTCCTATAACAATTGGCGATATGGGAGCCCTCAACAATGGTATCCAACGCATTCCGATGCTTATTATGTGGGCGTTACCGATGGAAGTTTTCTGGAAGTGTCTTGCCTGGGGATAAAAAGCGACCGGGAAGCTTACCAGCCCGGGAAGAATGTATATAATAATCCGTTTGCAACCGAAATCTCATTTTATCGCACCAGCGAAGGTGGAATGGCCCGTATGGGAAGAAGCGCTGATACTCCTGGTGGTGGTTATACAGGGCAACCTAACGAAACAGGCCGGTTAAGAGGTATAAGGGGTTCGTATTATGACAAATATGTGGGTGTTGAGACAAATTTGCCAGATGTAACCCGCCCTGCACTTCCTCCGGGGATGCCGGCAGGTGGCCATGGCGGTTCACATGGCCATTTGACCGAGGAATTTGTCAGGGCAATACTCGAAGATCGCGACCCGTTGGTGAACATTGCCATGTCGCTGAATATGACTGTTGGCGGCATCGTTGCACACCAGTCGGCCTTAAAAGATGGCGAATGGATGAAGATACCACAGTACAAAATGTGGGCGAAAAAATAAATTTATTTCATTTCATTCAGTTCGTAAGCTCATTTCCCTTTGCTTGAGACTTGATTGAAAAACTGAAATTGATACAGAGATTGCAAGGTTTTAAAAAATCAGAAAATTATGTGTGTAAAATATCAAAGCTGTTATTTGATAAGTATATTGATGTTTATTGCCATTAATCTTAATGCACAGTTTAAAGAGGATGTGACACATGTGGCTCAATGGAATGATATTTTTATTGAAACAGCAGCATTAAAAAAAAGCTGTTTGCCTGTTCTGCAAAAGAAGTTTCAGTCGCCTCCAGTTTCTGATTACCCTGCTGTTTACTGGGCATGGAATGGAGAAATGGATGAGGCGGAAATGGCTCGGCAGATTGCCGATATGAAACAGGTTGGATATTCTGCTGTGATGATCTTTGGTTATAAAGGTTTGCCGTTTGAATATCTTGGGCCAAAATGGTTTGAAAAAGTGCGTTATGCAGCAAAACTTTGCAGGGAACAAGGCCTGAAATTGTGGGTCTTTGACGATGGCTCGTTCCCAAGCGGGTTTGCCAATGGCAAGGTGACAGACCAACATCCGGAATTCAGGAATAAGCAAATCAGTCAAATTGCGACGATTGTGTTGCACAAAGGTATCCCTCTTGATTATGCTTCCGACGAAGAAGTGGTTGCGGTCATTGCCCGAAGGATCGATGTGGATGAATATGAAACAATAGATATCACAGACAGGTTTATTGACGGGAAATTGAGTTGGCTGGCACAAAATCACAGCTATGAAGTAAGTGTGTATGCAATGCAAACAGCAAATAACAAAGCCTATAACATATACACGGGAGGATCTCAGCCTGGGCATTCATTTGAAGCTGATTATTTGAACCGGGATGCAACTAAACTTTTTATTGAAACGACTTATGACAGATATGCAAAAGAACTGGCTGATTTTATTCCTGAAACCCTCGTCGGGTTTATGACTGATGAATCGGATGTAACCAAATGGGCGTGGACCAAAAATTATTTAAGCGAATTTGAAAAGATCAAGGGGTACTCTATTCGTCCTTATTTACCTGTATTATTTGATGCTGCGAAACATGAATGCTCCTGGCAGATCAATTTCGATTACCGGGATGTGTGGTCTCAGTTGTTTTGTTCTAATTTTCATGTTCCGATTATGGATAAGTGCCGCGAAATGGGGGTTAATAATATTTTTCAACCCGATCAGGATCACGAAGATTTTAACGCTGTAAACAAGGCTACCGGCGATTTATTTGCTGTGAACCGGATTCATTCAATGCCTTCAATTGATGTGATTTGGCGGCAAATATGGTCTGACAGTAAAACTGATTTTCCGAAGGTTGCAGCATCGGTTGCTCATCTGAAAGGGGTAACAGATGCCCTTTCAGAGGAAATGGCTGCCTATGGTTTTGGAACTACTGTTGCCCAATTGAAATGGATTACCGATTATCAGTTGGTAAGGGGCATCAATAGGTTTACCATGCACTTGTATAGTTATTCATACAACGATTGGAAACCGTATCACATTCCAAAATTGTTGGTTCCACAACACCCTTGGTTTTAC
>CAZHKI010000192.1:0-7454 GCA_964533365.1 uncultured Maribellus sp.
GGCGGCGGTCGAGTTCGTGCTCGGGCTGGACGATGGCAGGGAGCGGGTACTCGCCCACGTCAGGCTCTTGACCGAGGCGTTCGCCCTGTCCGTACCGAACGAGGAAGCCCTTAAGATACGGGATGACGTGGCTTTCTTCCAGGCGGTCAGATCCGTGCTGGCGAAGAGTGTGAGCGACGGCCGCCGCAGCCCCGAGGAAATAGAGCATGCCATCCGGCAGATTTATTACGAAAACCTGGCCAAAAATCCATCCACGGAACCCCGTTCGTTTTCCATCAGTCTGATCGATGTTGATTATTTACCGTACACCGGGCATTTTTATCAATACATCCGGCAGCGTGGAATTTTCTGGTCCGAAGCCAAAAAGGCGGCTGAAGGAAAGAACTATTATGGCATGAAAGGGTACCTGGCTACCATCACATCTGCCATTGAAAATGATTTTATCTGGACTAAAATCGACGGAGTGGGCTGGATTGGGGCAACCGACGAAGCCCAGGAAGGCGCCTGGAAATGGGTGACCGGGCCTCCTGCCGAACAGGTACAGTTTTGGCAGGGAAATTATTCGGGATATGCTGTCAATGGCCAGTTTTCCTTCTGGAATGAAGGGGAACCCAACAATACACAGAAATCATGGGGATCTGACGAGGATTATGCCCACATTAATTCAAATCCCAGTACGGTTAAAAAGTCGTGGAATGATCTTCCAAATGAAGGTGACAAAGATTCGCCAAACGGGTATTATTTCCCGGAAGGTTATGTAGTGGAGTATGGCGGAATGCCCGGCGATCCGGATGTCCGCCTGTCGGCGTCAGCGGTGGTTGACTGGAGCCGGAAACCGGAACTCCAGCTCGATGGTTTTGATGGTCTGGTGTGTGGGCAGCCCGAAAAAAAGTTTCCTCTGCGTTTTGAAGATGAGGTGACCACTTTTACCCGTTCATTTGATTTAAATTTAACTGTTTTGGACGAGCATTCCTTAAATCCGGTACTGAAAGCTGATCAGTGGGGTACTTATCATTTTGTTGTGGAAACAACAGTGCATCAGCAGTGTACATACAACGACACGCTTGAAATCCATTTCAGGCATCAGCCCGAAGTCAGTTTTTTTATCGACGATGAAACCTGCAAAGGGTACAACCTCGATATACGGTTTACCGGGAAAACCGAAGAGCCGGCACAATTTTCCTGGTACTCAAACGATACTGTTTTTGCTTCAGGAACCGATATGACTGAAGTGGAAATTCCGCTGGGTTTTGGCCAGCGGAACCGTAGCGTTGGACTGAAAATCGATGAGAAAGGCTGTTTGGCTGAAAAGCTCGAACCGGTTTCTGTCACTCCCAACATCGATTTTTGGGTTGAAGGAACCCGCGAGGGATGTACTCCGCTGGATGTGAAGTTTGGAAATACCGATTTCGAGGAGATTGTTCGTTATTTATGGGATTTTGGTGATGGAACTTTCTCAAATGACAGGGAGCCTTCGCATTCTTTTCAGAATTTAGGCAACGATATTCTTGCTTTCGATGTTGCACTTACTGTAACTTCATCAGAAGGATGCGAGAATAAAGATGTTTTGCACGATGCTCTTTCTGTTTTTCCACTGCCAAAGCCGGCATTTAAGGCTTCCCCCGAAACCGCACTGATTACAAATCCTATTATTCGTTTTGAAAACAGAAGCCAGGGGGCAACCGGTTTTGAATGGAATTTTGGCGATCATTCGTTTCTTTCGGAAGAACAAAGCCCGGAACATCGTTTCCCTGCCATGGGATTTTTTGATATCATGCTTACCACTTCAAACGATTTTGGATGTGTTGACTCCACGGTGCGGCAGGTTACCGTAAGTTTCGACCGGATTTTTCCACCCAACGCGTTTTCGCCCAATGCTATTCAAGATGAAGATCGCGAATTCAGGCTTTATGCCGAAGGAATTATGGACGAAGGATATCAGTTGCTTGTTTTTAACCGTTGGGGAGAGATTATTTTTGAATCGGAAAGCCAGGAAACCGGTTGGGACGGGAAAATGAAAAACGGCCGTTTTTCTCCGGCCGGAGTGTATTCATGGACACTTCGCTATTCCGATTTCAGCGGCGAAAAACATCAGCAAAGTGGCACTGTAACGTTGTTGTTTTGACCTGAAAAATTTTTTCCGATTTTGCATAAAATTAAACATTCGGGTGTTAATTTTTGTTATTGATTTCTAAAAAACTGGTTTCGCTGTACAACAAAAGTTGCAATTAAAACGTAGTGGTATATGTTATGAGACCAACGGATAAAAATAGGATCGATGAAAAACTGGTTTCCCAAAGCAGAACTAATTTCATAAATTATTCGCGGGGTAATAAGCTGAATCAGAATCAACAGTTTGTTGTTCCCTGGCAAATGCAGAAATCGGAAGAAAGAAAAAAGTGGGTCAATCAGTTTTGATGGAGAGGAGCCTGAGTAATTTTGAAACTGAATAAAAGTCCAGTCTTTTGGTTAGGCTGGATTTTTATTTTATTTCTAAATCATTGGGATCAGTAGTTTTTCATTTTGTGAAACGTTATTTTTTTCACCCAGGAAGAGAGTGAGTGAGATTTCGTGCGATCCGTAACTGTAGTTGGTTAATTTGGAAAGTGTAAAATCGAAACTGTAGCCGATTCTGAATTTTTCGCTGGCCAGCCCGGCAAGAAAAATGATGGCGTCGGGGCGGATATCCAGGTTGTTTCGGAACCAGCCGCCAATCAGAAATGATTTTTCAATGCAGTACAAACCAAGGTTTAATTGTTTAAAACTTCCCTGTTGCTGGTACATGATGTTGGGCGAAAAAGTGAACGGGCGCGAAAGCAATCCATGATGAAGTTTCCGGGAATGGATTCCGGCGTGCAGCGTAAATTTTGCAGGTATTTTTCCTTTCTGGTCGCCTTCGGTAATCGACTCGTCGGGCTGAGCCAGGTGGTGAATTCCTGCTCCCCAGAAAACTTCGCCGTGTTGTCCGAGTGCCCCAACTGCGAAATCGGGAAACATTTTTTTCTCATCGCTGAAATTTTCAGGCAAACTGCCCGAAGTTTCCCCGCTGAGCTGGTCGATGTTGGAAGGAAAAATAAAATTGCTGAAATTGAATTGTTTCAGCGCCAGTCCGGCCTGCAGCCCCAGGGTCATGAAACTCTGTCTCTCCAGTTGAATGTGATGGGAATAGGTGAACGATGCCGAACTGGTGTTGAGCCTGTTGTTCAGTTCCTGATCGTGGTACATTTGGAACCCGATCCCTGAATTCGATTTTCCTGAAAGAAAGTCGTATGAAACCGACCAGGTTTGATAGGTTGCCCCGTTTTTAGGCCACTGGTTCCGGTAGTTCATTACCATTCGCGGTAGTTCGGTGGTTCCGGCAAATGCCGGGTTGATATAGAGTGGGTTGGCATAAAACTGCGAAAACCCGGGATCCTGTCCCCAAAGGATTTCTGGGTAAAAAATCAGAAGAAGTAAAATCGGGCAAACCCAGCGGTACATTTTGGTTTTTTACAATTATGGACGGCCAATTTAGCAAATATTGCCGGTTCTGTGTTTATTCCTTTTCCCAATTTAAGGGGAACTGACTAAAATGAGTTGATATGGACCAGAATCTCTTTTAAAAAATATTCGTTCTGCCCGGTTGCAGATGGCAGTGCTTGTTGAATCTTAAGTTCTGCTTCGGCTATCGTTTTATCTTCGGGCAGAAATTCCATGTTTTCAATCACGGTAAAAGCTTCAAAGGCAGTTTCCCAGTTTTCATGAATCACAAGGTCAACAAAAACCAGGAGATAGAGTGAATAGTCGAGCCCGTTTTGCCAGCAGGCCATGAGTAACGGTTTTTGAATGGTTTTGTATTTTTCATTTTGCAGGGCTTCTACAAACAGGGATACCGAATTTTTGTCCTTGATAGTTCCCAGTATGATTTCAATTTCGTTTTTTACGTCAGTATCCGGATTCGAAAGAAGCAAATCGAATAAAGAGGGAAGATAGTCCTTATTTCCAATTTCTTTGATTCGGTTGATGGTGTGAATTACTTTTTCAGGGTTAGCCGAAAAAAGATCGTTTATTATTTTTAGATCCGGTTTTTTCTGATTCATCATGATTTTCTTCGATAATGTTTCAAAATTACATTGTTTTCGTTGAAAACAATGCTTGAATCAAAATGTTACATTGAAAAAATTACCTTTGCCGGACGTGAAAAATATAAAGGAATTAAGCGATGCCAGGGTTGGCCGGCTGATGATAAAATATTTCATTCCGGCGTTTATCGGTGTGTTTGTAAATGCGCTTTATAACGTTGTTGACCGCATTTTTATCGGTCAGGGTGTTGGAGCCGAAGCGCTTTCGGGGATATCGGTGATTTTTCCGGTCATGTTAATTATGATGGGCTTCGGAATGCTGATTGGGATTGGAACCGGGGTTGTAGTTTCCATTAACCTGGGGAAAAGAGATTTTGAAGCCGCTGAGCGAACCATGGGTACGGGATTCGCCCTGATGCTGACCATGTCGGTTATCATTATGGTGGTTACCTATCTTCTGAAAGTGCCTATTCTGAAATCGTTTGGCTCTACCGACGAAACATTTCAGTATGCCAACGATTATCTGAATATCATTCTTGCCGGAACGGTATTTATGGTCGTGGGTTTTTCCCTGAATAATGTTATCCGTTCGGAAGGGAATGCCCGTATTGCCATGGTATCAATGATTTTAAGTTCGTTAACCAATGTCGCCCTTGATGCATTGTTTATTTTTAGGCTCGGCATGGGAGTTAAAGGAGCAGCTTATGCCACTATTATTTCCATGTTTGTGTTAATGGTTTGGGTACTGGCCCATTTCCGGGGTAAACGTTCAGTGATTAAGCTTAGGAAACAATTTATCCGCATCGACTGGAAAATATTATTGGAAATTGTGGCCATTGGGATGGCTCCTTTTTCTATGCAGATTGCCAACAGTTTTGTCCAGGGTTTGTTGAATAAAAAGCTGATTATATATGGTGGCGACCTGGCCGTGGGTGCCATGGGGATTATCAACTCGGCAGTGACCCTTTTTATCATGTCGATTGTAGCCCTGAATATGGCATCGCAACCGATAATCGGTTTTAATTACGGCGCCCGATCGATGCGCCGGGTTAAAGAGGCACTGCGTATTTCGTTGGTTACCGCGACCATTATTGCGATTGGGGCTTTTATTTTAATCCAGTCGGTTCCGGGCGTTATTGTCAGGCTTTTTAACAGCAGCAGCGAAACGTTGTACAGCTTGTCTGTTCATGGATTACGTTTGGTAGTTCTCGGGTTTCCGCTGGTCGGATTCCAGGTGGTTGCTTCCAATTTTTTTCAATCGGTTGGAAAAGCAAATATTGCCATGTTTGCCACACTTTTTCGTCAGGTCATCGGACTGATTCCGCTGCTTTTCATACTTCCCGGTTTTTTAGGAATCATGGGTATTTGGCTGGCATATCCGATTGCTGACACCCTATCGGCAGTTGCCGTTGCTTTCTTTCTGTTTCGTGAATGGAAAAAACTAACCCTGCTTGAAAATCATGTCAATGAAACGATTAACTAAATTTATTATTCCTGTTTTGTTTTTAGCTGCCTTGTATATTCTGTTTTTCCAGTCAGAATGGCTTGGAATAATTATTATCAATAATCCTCCCGTCCCATTGGGAACTTTCATTTCGTGGGCGCTGATTTTCCTTTTTTCAGTGTTCATGGTTCAAAATATTGCATTAAATCACGATGCACTTTTTGAAAGAATCTTAAAAAAAGTTTTGAATGCCAATCTGCTATTGGCTGTTCTGTGGGGATTTGTGTCATATTTTTTGTCAGGAAACTGGACTTTTACTTTTCGGAATATGACCTGCTTTAAAATTTGGGTTATTTATACAGCCGTTATATTTCTGTTGCCAACCGGCGTGGTTTTGGCCCGTCAAATCAGAAAAATCAGAAAAGGAAAAGGTGGATTTTAATGTATGAGTTTTTCTTTTAAAGCAATACCTGTATAAGAATTATCAACATTCACCAATTTTTCGGGAACGCCTTCGAAAATAATTTCACCTCCTTTATCGCCACCTTCAGGACCCAGATCGATGATCCAGTCGGCCGATTTGATGATTTCCAGATTGTGTTCGATGATGATGATGGAATGCCCGCGGGAAATAAGCGCATTGAACGAGTCGAGCAGTTTGCGGATATCGTGAAAGTGCAGGCCGGTTGTCGGTTCGTCGAAAATAAAGAGGGTGGGGGAATCTTTTTCATTGGCCAGGAACGAAGCGAGTTTTACCCGCTGACTTTCGCCGCCGGAAAGGGTACTCGACGACTGCCCCAGGTGAATGTATCCAAGCCCCACATCCTGCAAGGGTTGCAGGCGTTTGGCAATTTTCTTCTCCGTTGAACTTTTTCCTTTTGAAAACAATTCAACGGCTTCATTAACGGTCAGATTCAGGATGTCGTCGATATTTTTGCCCTGGTAGTGCACGTCAAGAATATCTTCCTTGAACCGTTTTCCTCCGCAACTTTCGCAAACCAGGTAAACATCGGCCAAAAACTGCATTTCCACTTTAATGGTGCCTTCGCCCTGGCACTCGTCGCACCGCCCTCCGTCAACGTTAAATGAGAAATGGGAAGGCTTTAATCCCTGAATTTTCGCTGACTGCTGTTCCGAAAATAGTTTCCGGATCTCGTCGTATGCTTTCAGGTAAGTCACCGGATTCGAACGCGACGATTTCCCAATGGGATTTTGGTCGATAAATTCGATGGCGCTGAGCATTTTGTAGTCGCCCAGAATAGCATCGTGGTGCCCGGTGCGTTCGCCGTAACCGCCCAGGATTTTGGTCAGGGCAGGGAAAAGAATTTTGGAAACCAGCGACGATTTGCCCGATCCGCTGACTCCGGTCACCACAGTCAAGGTATTGAGCGGAAATTTTACCCGCAGGTTTTTCAGGTTGTTTTCACGGGCGCCAACCACTTCGATGAAGTTGGTCCATTTCCTTCGCTGTTTCGGGATTTCAATTTTTTCAATACCGCAGAGGTATTTGGTAGTAAGGCTTTCCGGTTTTTCCGACAATTGTGTGTGGTTCCCCTGGAACACAACCTCGCCACCGTGTTGCCCGGCAAAAGGGCCGATATCGATAATTTCGTCGGCAGCCCTGATGATCTCTTCATCGTGTTCGACCACAAAAACGGTATTTCCCATTTTTTGCAACCGGCGCAGTACTTTAATCAGCCGATCGGTGTCGCGCGAATGCAGCCCGATGCTGGGTTCGTCGAGGATGTACAGCGATCCGACCAGGCTGCTGCCCAGCGAAGTTGCCAGGTTGATCCGTTGCGATTCGCCTCCCGAAAGTGATGAGGAAAGCCGGTTTAATGTGAGGTAGCCCAGTCCTACATCGCATAAAAATTCAAGACGGTTGGTAATTTCAGTAAAAATACGTTTGGCAACTTTGGTTTCGTAGCTGCTGAGTTTTATTTGGGCGA
>CAZHKI010000193.1:0-7422 GCA_964533365.1 uncultured Maribellus sp.
CCGGAAGTTGAATTCAGGGCAATTTCCCAGATAATTTCGCCGCTGTGGCCTTCGCCGGCAATGCGGTTAAACGCTTCGATGGGATCGTCGTTCAGATTGTACATATTGCTGCCAATCACAGCATTGAGCTGCTGTTCGGCCAGGTCGTGTTTCCCCATATAGAAATACACTTTTGCCAGTAAAGCCTGGGCTGCATGTTTATTCACCCGCGAACGCTGGCTCAGTTCCGATGTAACATACGATGTAGGAAGCGCTTCGATGGCATCTTTCAAATCCTGAACAATGGAAGCATACACCTCTTCCACTGTTGCCAAAGTCCCGTTTTTAAGTTCATCGGCACTATTGACATAAGTACGGTACAGCGGGAAATGTTTGGTGTCGTTGTTTCCGGCAGGATTATAAGGCGGGGCCCAGGTACGGGCCAGGTACCAGTATGCGAAAGCGCGCATGAAAAGCAGTTCGCCTTTATACCGCTGTACAGTTTGACGATCACTGTCCGACATATTTTCAAACACATCGGTACTGGCTTCTTCTGCATCGCGGATCAATTGAAGCGGTGCATTGGTTGCCGTGGAAATATAGTACAGGTATTCGAACCCGGTTTCGAGTTCTTTGGTATTTCCAAGCACCGTGGTTTCCCACTGACGGTTGTAGTATTCGTAATAGTAACTGTCGCCGGTAATCCCGTTAAGGTACTGGCAAATATCCGATTCGGCAAAACCTCTTAGTCCGAGTGCGCCAACCGGGCTTCCCCAGGCGCTGCCCATGGTAAGCAGGTAGGGCTGCCTGACAGCCAGTTCAAGTTCTTCCACCGTAGTCCAGGGATATTGGTTCGGCCTTTCCAGTTCAAAAAAACTTTCGTTATCGCACGAAAAGCCCACCAGTAAAAGACCAATAAATATTGCTGATTTTATTATCTGTTTCATCTTCATCATTTTTTAAAAGTTAACACTCAACCCACACATAAAAATACGCGAAGCCGGTAAGGAAGTAAAAGTGGAATAACTTCCACCGCTTTCCTGTTCAACCGGGATTTCAGGATCGTAATCAAGAAATTTGGTAAACATCAGCAAATTGTTTCCCGAAACATAAACCCGTACGTTGTTGAGTTTATATTTTTGAGTCAAATGCTGTGGCAGGGTATAACCCAGGGTTACGTTCCGGAGTTTGAGGTAGTCGCCTTTTTGCAGGTATTGCGAAGAAGGTGTTTTATTATCGGAACTGTAGCTGACACCGGTGGTGGTGGGATTTCCCTGGTTGTCGTAATAATAAAGGTTCCCGGCTACAACCTGAGGCCAGTATGTTTCATCACCAGGTTTGGTCCAAGCTTCGGTCAGTAATTTCTTGTTCAGTACCAGCATTCCGGCATTCGGGGTCATGGCACTTTGATACAGGCGGCTGTAAATGTAATTGCCGGTAACAAACGACCAAACCATACTGAAATCAAAATTTTTATATTTAGCGCTGGTATTAAAACCTCCCAACACTTTCGGCAGGGCTGTTTTTCCTTCCAGTATCATCCGGTTATTGGTGATATTTTCCACCGTTGCCGGGATAATGTTACCAGTGTGGCGGGTCGATCCGTCGTCCAGGGTTTCCACCTGATAAATCATCGGAATCCCTTTTTGGGCATCCACTCCTGCATATTCAGCCAAATACCAGGTAGCATAAGCCATACCGGTTTTGGTAATGGTGCGTACCACACCGCCTTCACCTTCCTGTAAAATTCCCACTCCTTTGGCGTCTGATTCGGCATCGAGGGCAAGAACTTCGTTTTTATTGGTTGAAATATTAAAACCAGCCGACCATGTAAAATCTTTTTTATTCAAAAGAACCGCATCCATGTTGAATTCAAGCCCCATGTTTTTCATATCGCCAATGTTCTGCCAGCAGGAATTTCCTCCTCGGATACCGGCCGATGGCGGCAAAGTAACCGCAAGCAGCATATCGGAAACTTCGAGCGAATTGGTGGTTTCCCATTTGATATCGGAGTTTCCGATCGATTCGAGCAAGGTATTGTTGTTTCCTTCCAGGGTATTCGTCCCGCTGGTAATCGACCACGAGTCGGTGGTAATTCCGCTGGGGATGTTGGTGTTCCCGGTTTGTCCAAAACTACCTCTCAGTTTCAGCAGGCTGATGGGTTTAACAGCAAAGAATTTTTCTTCTGAAATAATCCAGCCGAACGATCCGGACATAAAAGTAGCCCAGCGGTTTTCGGGAGTAAACCTGGAAATACCGTCGCGGCGGATACTGGCTCCAACCAGGTATTTATCAAACAACTTATAGTTGGCACGGCCAAAATAACCCCTCAGGTACGATTCGCCGCCGATTCCGGTGTTACCGGTCAGTGTGTTGGGTGTACCCACCTCGGGATAAACGCCAACCAATCCTTCGCCTCTCATATTCATAAAATGGCTGCTATTGCGGGTATTTTCAATACCGGCCACCATATTCAGCACATGGTCGGGGCCCAGCGGCACATCGTAATTGAAATAGGCATTGTAGTTGATTACCTTTGATTCGTATTTGATTTCTTCAGCCACAGCGCCATTCACCAACAAAGCATCACTTCTCCACGACCGGGCGCGGTTGGTAACAAAATTTAACCCGTACTCGCCTTTCAGGCTTAATCCTTTAACCGGCAGATGCAAAACACCGGTCAAGGCCGAAATGATGTTGACCGTTTTCAGGTTCGACTGGGCATTAACCGGATCAATGGTTGCCAGGGCGTTAACCGACGCCAGGGAATTCCAGTATCCGTTCATTCCTGCCTGATCATAAACTTTCATCCAGGGGAGCGAGTTGGAGTTGATTTGAGCCCAACCTCCGGCGCCTGCTTTCCCGTCGCCCGATTTGATACGGTCGTTATCGGTACTGGAGGCAAACAACCGGTAACCCAGGTCGAAACAATTGAGTAAATTGTAATTCAGATTGGCATTGGCCGAAAAGGTCTCCATCTGACTGAATTTCAGGTTACCCTCTTCGCTCCTGTATTTCAAAGAGATGTAAGAATTTCCGTTTTCAGAGCCTTGTGAAACGGCAGCATTGGCTTCATAAAATGTTCCGGTCTGCGAAATTTTATCGGCCCAGTTGGTATTGGTGGCCAGGGCTTCTTCGCGGGTCATGGTTTGAGTGGCGCCGTCGAGGGCCGCAATAATATTGGGAACGTTGTATTCAGTAGCGCCGCTGTTCCTGAATGCCAAATCCATAATGGAAATGTATTCCTTGTTATTGGCATAACCAATATCGGTTTTGGCCCAGTTACTCACACCGGTTTTCATATCGACATCCACACGGGTTTGACCTTTTTTTCCGGTTTTTGTGGTAACGAGGATAACCCCGTTGGAACCGCGCGAACCATAAATGGAAGTAGCCGCAGCATCTTTCAGAATCTGAATGGATTCAATATCGTTCGGGTTAAACATGGACAAGATACTCTGGCTGGTTTCGCCGTTAAAACTTTTATCCATGGTGCCGCTATGTACCGGAATACCGTCGATGATCCAAAGCGGGTCGGTTCCGGATGAAATGGAACTGATACCACGGATTTTAATTTGCTGGGGAGCGCCCGGCAACCCGGCGCCCGAATTGACCTGCACACCGGCGGCCATCCCCTGAAGGGTGGATTCAATGGTTACCGGTGCTGTTTTACTGATATCTTCCGAAGTAATGGAAGCAACCGAACCAATGATATCCCGTTTTTTCTGAGTACCATAACCAACAGCAATCACCTCTTCAATCCCAATGGTTTCTTCCTGCAACACAACATTTATGTTGGTCTGGTTTCCAACCACCATTTCCTGTGATTTCATACCAACAAAAGAAAACTGCAACGTGGTACCGGCCGGGATGTTGGCCAGCGAATAATTTCCATCGAAATCGGTTACTGTTCCCTGAGTCGTGCCTTTTACCAGTACGGTAACGCCTGGCAATGGTAACCCACGGGGATCGGTTACTTTTCCGGAAATGGTTTTTTGCTGACCATTCAGCCTGTCTGAAACAGAACGGGATCCTTCCAGTTCTTTCGGATACAGCATAATGTGCCTGTCGTGGGCAACAAATACAACTCCCGTACCTTCGAAGACAGCCTTCAGGGTTTGTTCAATATTTTGTTTGTTAATACTAACCGAAACTATCCGGTTCATGTCAATTAATTCAGAACTGTACGCAAACCGAAATTCAGATTGTTTTTCGATTTGTTCCAGCACATCAACAACTCTCGCATTTTGCATATCGAGCGTTAGTTTTGTCGTCTGGCTGTAAACGCTGGCCGAAACCTGCACCAAACCCAATAATAAGAACAAAAATGTCAGTTTCATTAGTCTAAAGCATTTTTTCCAAACGGAAGGAACATGCCTTCCCCGAATTCGGAATTTTTTCATAGTTTTACTTTTGATTTAGTGAATAAATTATTTATCATTTGCCGATGGTAAATTGATACCGGTGGTGTTGCCGCACTGCCGGTATTTTTTATTACTTCCCGGCGGTTTTTATTTTCTTTTTATCAGCCCTCAAAACAATAACTTCATCCGTCTGCACAGCGATAACCGGAGTAATTCTCTCCATCAGCCGGATGATTTCGTCCAGCGGTTCATTGGTAATGGTAAAAGTGTACCGGAAATGTTTCACTTCGTCGCTGATTTCAAATTTCTGGTTGTAACGGTTTTCAAGCCGTTTTACCAATTCTTCCATGGTTTGGTCGTAAATGTTGATAATTCCGTCTTTCCATGCGGTAAATTTGGCCGGGTTAATTTCGCTGATGATCACCTGACGGCTTTTGTTGTCGAAACGGGCCAATTCACCGGGTTTCAGTATATAATGAAACGCTTTCTCATCTGAGTTGAGGAGTTCGACCGAACCTTCTTCCAGAACTACATCCACACTTCCCGTTTCGGGGTAAGCATTTACATTAAAAGTGGTTCCCAGTACCTTCACTTTCAATTCGCCAGCCGAAACAACCAGCGGTATTTTTTCATTTCGTGCAGCCTGAAAAAAGGCTTCGCCCTGCAATTTGATATCACGGTTTCGGGTTGAAAACCGGCTGCCATACGAAATGGTCGAACCGGAATTGAGCCAGACTTCGGTTCCGTCGGGCAGTTCAACTTTCGAAATCTGTCCGCTCCCGGCCACTACACGGGTAAAAACTTCGTTCCCGGTTTGTACTTTTTGTGATACAAACCAGGTTGCAACCGAGAGGCTGACCGCAAAAATGAAAATAGCGGCAATCCTGTAAACAAGCTGTTTGTTGTGAATTTTCTGTAACCGGATTAAATTTTTCTGTGCCAGTTTTTCCTGAAGCTGCAACCAGCTTTCCCGGCTTTCGGCCGGGAAGCCGGTTTTAACCAAACTACTTTTCCAATCTAACTTAACATTTTGAAAAATCAAACGGTTTTCTTTGTTGCGCAGCCAACTGAGCAGTTCTTTCATTTCTGCTTCCGATGCCCGGCCTTCCAAATATTTTGTAATTATCGATTTCATCAAACCTTTTATATCAGAAGAACAAAAAAGTTTGAAAAACCCTACCCCGAAAAAATAAAAAAATTTCGATAAAATTACGGAGCCTTGATTTTCAGTTCAATAGAATATCAGTAAGATGATACCGGGGAAAAAGGCATTTTGTAAAATATCACACAAGAAAGGCAATAATAAGAATCAGTTCGGGGAATTGTTTCAGTAGTTTCTGACGGATTTGTACCCGGGCTTTCGAAATTTGTTTCTCCACCATTTTCAGACTGATTCCCATCTCATCGGCTACTTCCTTTTGTTTACGGCCTTCAATTTTGCAATGGATAAAAACCTGTTTCATTTTTCCGGGAAGTTCGTCAACAGCTTTTTGCAACGACTCAACAACCATTTCCTCGAGGCTTTTTTCCTCTTTTTCAGTAAAGTCCAACTGATACAAATGTTGAAGTTCGGAACCCGGGAGGTTTTCAAAACCGATGTTTCCTTCTTCCAGTTTCTTCTTCTTCAATTCATTCAGGCAGCGGTTTTTAACAACTACAAAAAACAGATTTTCCACCGATTTTTCGGGTTGAATGTTTTTGTGATTTTCCCAAACGGCAATAAAACTATCCTGAATAATGTCCTCCACCAGTTGATGATCGGGGATAAACAGGCGGCAATAACCTTTCAGCCTTGGATAAAGCGCCATAAATACTTCCCGAAATGCAGAAGGATTTCCCTCTTTTAACTCTATTTTGGTTTGAACATCAAACATAGGCATCAAAAATAGATAAAAAAAACACGCCTTCTGAACCTTAATATCAGGTGATGCTGTGAAGTATAAAAAATATGGCAGCAAATTTCTTCGCTGCCATATACACTATGATTTTTTAATCCGGGGAATTCGTTTAAACTTCAATCCATTTTATCGTTTGACAATTTTCTCCCTAATAACCTGGTCATTATTTACCACAACCATAAAATAGATACCAGCGGGGAACTCCGAGAAATCGACGGTTGTGTGCGTACTTTCAATTTGCTTCGATTCCAGTTTCTGCCCGTTCATACTGAAAAGCGTATAATAATCGTCGAAAGAAGTTGAACTCAACTGTACCGTCAACTCCTGCTGAACCGGGTTGGGATAAATCCGAACTTCCATAACATCCGACGGTTCCGGACTTTCAATAAATGCCGATTTTAAATTGGATGCCGGCAGAATGGTCACCAGATAATCTTCCACTTCGCCTGCATAGTAACCGTCGCAGGGCGAAGGAGCACTTCCTGTCCGCATAGCAATCCGCATCCGGGTTGTTTCGACAGCACTGGTTGGAATTGTCATGGTACCTTTATATACTCCTTTTTTGTTGTTAATTGATAAGATGTTTTCACCGACGTCGTCAAAATCGCCGTCGCCGTTCAAATCAATCCAGATTCTCCAGAAATTCCGGTTGGTCGAAATCTGCGGCGTAAGTGCAATACTGTATCTTGCTCCGGCGTTCATCGAAATTTCATTCGGGAAAAGTGAGTAACCATTTCCTGAAGTGGTATTGTTTAAAATTGTCCCGATTGTAACATTTTTAATGTAATCCGGCGAACTGCTGATGCCGGCCGGCGTACAATAGCTGACCACTGTTTCTTCAATTACCACTTCATTAACTGTAATATAGTTATCAATGCTTTTCGTATTGCTTCCGCTGGCGTTGGTTACGGTGAGCGTAACCCTGAAATCGCCTGCCGTCGAATAAGTCACCGACGGATTTTTAGCTGTCGAAGTGGACGGGGTGCCCCCTTCGAACTGCCAGCTCCACGATACCGGGTTGTTACTGGACAAATCGGTAAACGAAACACTCTGACCAACCGTAATATTGGTGGCACTGGCCGTAAAATTGGCTACCGGAAGATTTGCCTGTGCTATAATATAATTATCCACCGATTTTGTATGGCTTCCGCTGGCGTTGGTTACGGTAAGCGTCACCCTGA
>CAZHKI010000194.1:0-7409 GCA_964533365.1 uncultured Maribellus sp.
TACAGCGGCTTCTTCCTGGAAAATCCAGTTTCCGATGTTTTCAGGTAATGTTTCTGCTTTATACCAGGTATCGTCGAAACTAACATCGGAGTTTGATGTAACAAACTGAATGTTTTCGGTGGTTGTTTCAAAATCGGGTTTAATTTCGTTAATCCATGTTTCAGCGTTTTTGAAATCTTCGGATGATGGTTTTACGGTAAAAGTAATGTACTCGATGCGACGAACTCTTTCCTGTTTGAAATCGTTATTATTGGCATCGTAATAGCTTCTCAAATCTTTTTCGGTTACTACTACCTGGCTGTCGGCTACGGAGCTGTGAGGCAGGTTGATATAGTCGAAATTGATTTGTTTGTTCCGGTTGTCGAGGCTGGTTTGGGCTTCCTGTTTGGTAACAAATAACCCTTTACCTATCATGTTCAGATACTTGCTTTGGATCCGATCCTGAACAATTTGTTTTTCGAGGTAAAGCCAGTAACTGCGTTGTCCCTGATCAACTGCACCGCTTTCGAGGGCTTTCAGGAAACGGACAACAGCGCCGCGATCAACCTGGCCGGTATTCGGGTTCCGGAATAATTGCTGTACAATGGGGTGAAGATTGGTCCCCTGCAACATGTCAAACAATTCTTCGGAACTCACATCAATCCCAACTTTTTCATAAACATCGCCCATTACAATCTCCCTGATTTTGTTCTGCCAGGTTTGTTCCCGAATTTGAACCATGGTGTTTTCATCTAACTGGGATTGCTGGGTATTCATTTTGTAAATTTCAGCCAATTCTTCTACTTGCTTCTGAAAGTCGGGGTATTGAATTGATTCGCCGTCGATTTCACCTACTTCAAGCCGGTTTTTCTGGAAAAGTGAATTTCCCGACTGAAACATGTCGCCAAGAATAAATGCGGCAAGTGAAAGCCCGATAACGATCGATACCAATAAACCTGCTTTCGTTCTGATTGTTTGTAACGTTGCCATTGAATTTCAGTAATTTTTATACAGATTTTATTTCATTTTTTTTCGAGCTACGAAGATAACAATTTTCAATATTATACCTGAACATTTATTTATTTTTTGCCAGAACATTGCAGAGCCTGGTAAGTGGTTGATAATAAACGCTTTCGGTTGTAATTGTTTCAGACTAAATGGTTAGTAAAGTTAGTTTGACCAACTCGATTTTCGTATTCGATGCTTTTAGTATCCGTAGTTGGTAATTGTTTATCGTTATTTCGGTGTTAATTTTGGGAATACTTTCATATTGATAGAGGATTAATCCTGCGAGGGTTTCGAATTCTTCGTTTTCAGGCAGGTTAAATGAATATTTTTCGTTCAGCAGATCAATTTCGGCACGGCCCGAAAAGATGTATTCGTTTTCGTTCAGCTTTTTTTCAATGATTTCAACCGTGTCGTGTTCATCTTCGATTTCGCCAAAAATTTCTTCCAAAATATCTTCGCTGGTCACCATTCCTGAAGTTCCTCCAAATTCGTCCACCACGATAGCAATGCTGCGGTGTTCCCTGATAAATGTGCTGAGTAGTTTGTTGGCGGGCATGGTTTCGGGCACAATCAACAGGTTTTTGATGTAGGGTTTTATCGTTTCCGGGTTTTGAAAGATGATGGATGAAGCAACATATCCAATGATATTGTCGATATTATTTTCGTAAATCAAAATCCGTGAAAAACCGGTTTCCACAAATTTCTGTTTTAACTCAGCAATGTCGGCATTCACTTCCAGCATTTCTATTTCGGGACGGGGAACCATGATTTCCCTGAGTTTAACTTTCGAGAAATCGAGGGCATTTTTAAAGAGTTTTACTTCCTTTTCTATGTTGTTTTTCTTCTCGAAACCTTTTTTGTCGGGTTCAGTAACCAGTTCGTCCAAATCCACCCGGCTGAAAACCATATCTTTTGGGTCTTTATCCATGTTGGTTACCCGGTTTTTTTTTAGGACGAGATTGATGATACCGATTGAAAAACGTGTGACCGGATAAAAAAGAAAGTGAAAAAATGCCAGTGGAAAAGCAAAAATGTTGAGGAATGCATTGGGGTAAATCCGGAATACAGTTTTAGGAATAAATTCGGCAAAAACAAGCAGAATGAAAGCTGCAAAAAGTGTCTGAAGCAGAAGATTCACGAAGATTGACTGCGTGAATTCCCGGAAAAATGGTCCAAGTAATCCGGCGATGGCAATACCATATACTACCATGCTGAGTAGGGTTCCAATCAGGATGGTGGCGCTGTAGTGTCCGGAATCGGCTGTGATTAGTTTTAAAACTTTAGAATTGAGAGGATTTGAATTTTTATCGAGTTCCAACCGGAGTTTGTTTGCCGAGATATATGCCGTTTCCATTCCTGAAAAGAAGGTTAAAAGAAGAATTGCTACCAGAATAATAATCAACAGGTTCATGCTGGTTTATTTTTTGGGAAACGGTAACGGAGAGTTTAACGGTTGTTGAACAACTCCGTTGGGAGCTGGTTCTTTTGTATCCAATAATGAATCTGCCTGGTTTTCATTATTCGACTGTACGTTTACATAAATAGTACCTTTTGGATTTCTGATTTTCCAGTTTTCCAGCGACTGATCCGATTGAAATCCGACTCCAGTGATGATTTGGTCGGCACGAATAATCCGGACAAATTCATCGGTGTAAATTTTTTCTTCTTTTTCTTCCCAGAAAAGATGTTCGGTTTTAAGTGTGTCGCCGTTGGCGTTGGTAGCAATGACATTGTTTTTTGCTTCCCATTTTTTTTCTTTTACAAACTGTTTTGCATAATTTGAGGTGATACTCGAAATGATGTTCTTATGGGCATCGTATTTTACCAGTTCAATTCCTTCGGGAAATTCAAAATAATTTCCGTTCTCGTTTTCAAACTGAAGTAATTTCGGGGCTTTCATCATAAAGCGTACCTGGCCTGAATCGGTAAACAGGGTTTCAATATTGATGGCTTCGCCAATGGGTAAATTTTCAGGTGAGCTGAAAGCTTTTATTTGTTCGAGGTTGTTCTCGCAGGCATAGAAAAGTATTGCAGCCCCTGCGAAAAGAGCTGCAATACGTATCGAAATGAATGATATTTTTTGTTTAGAACCTGACTGTTGTTGTTTCATTGATCCAACCTTCTACTTTATAGGTTTGTCCTGCTTGCAGTCCTTCCATAAATGCATCTTCCTTGTTGGGGTAATGCTTGCGGTAGTCCGAAATTTTCTGTGCAGCTTCCATGGCACAGTCGTCACTTCCACGGGCTTTTGTGTAGTAATCGACGGCTAACCAGAAAATAGCCGATTTTTCGAGGTTGCTGTTTCCAAATGACCGGCTGGCAGCTACATAAATGTCGCCGATGAGCATATATGCATCGCAATATCCTTGTTTGGCTTCCAGTGCCTTGCGGGCATAATTGCGGGCTTCGGAGTAAGCGTTTTCTTTGGCATAAAGCACCGTTGCATATTCGTAATAATATGTTGCCAGAAGTTCTTTATTGCTTTCTTGTTCCATTGCTTGTTTGTAGTACTCTTTTGCCTTTGAAATGTCGTCAAGTTTCAGATAGCGGTGAGCCATGTTAAAGGCAGCTTCTGCCGATGGTTCGAGTTGGTAGAGTTTTTCTGTGGCTTTCGAGAATAGTTCGCTTTCATCGCATTTTGCCCTTCTCAGCCTGCCAAGCATAGTTTTGATGAATTCAACATCATTCCCTTTTTCCTCGAATTGAGGTGTAAAAATGTTTACTAATGCTTCGCAATCGGCAGCACCTGATTTCCCAAAGATATCTTCAATATAAGGCTGGGTTTCTTTGAACCTGCTGACGCGTTCGGCGTCTTTTTCGTTGGCAATTACATGGTTGATAATGGAATTGCATTTGTCGTAGTTGTTTACCACGGTTTCTTTGGGCAGTTCACCCATCTGGAACAAACTTCTTGAGGTTTGCATCAGCAATACCAGTACCGGAGCTTCGGTTTTATTTCCTTGCTCGTTTACCGATTCGGCAATCCATTCGTAACCTGTTTTCAGGGCTTCTTTGTGACGATCGCCTTCCAGGTTTTCATCCATTTTATATTTAAACCAGTCGTATCCTTTGCGGCCCAGCACATATCCTTTGTCTCCGAAATTTTTGGCCCTTTTGTCGTAAATTTTCATCAACTCCTGCAGGTTTTTTTCTTTTTCTTCCGGTGTTTTGGCTTTTTCTATAAAGTCCTGGTACATTTTCGATCCCTGGATGTATAAATTCGGGTGTGATTTAGGATACTTGTTGTAGATGTTCTTCCAGTGAGGAAGTGCCGAGTTGTAATCACCCTGCCGGTAAAATTCAGTGTATAACGAGAGTTCGTTAGTGAAGTCCTGATTCTGTTCTTTCAACAATTCTTCCTGGCTTTTTAAATTAACATCGTTCAAATTTACTTCTTCGGCTTCTCCGGGCATTTTGCCGTCCATAGCAAAATCAATCAAATCCCCCGAATTTTCAGCCAGGTCCATTCTTTTTATTTCGTCGATGAAGGTAAATTTCAGCCATTTCGATTTGGCATCGGCATCAACCTGATATTGACCATCGAAACTGGTCATCATTGTCCCGCCTTTATGGGCTTCAACTGTTACACCCGCCGCCGGTTTGCCTTCGCGGTAAACCGTGCCTTTAATAACTCTTTGTGCCACGGATAATGTTGAAGCCAACAATACAACTGAAGCAAAAAGAATTGTTTTTTGTATCAAAGTTTTCATAGTATTATTAGTTTATTTATTTCTAATTGTATTTTTATTTTTTCATATATTTTGTGCAATCAGGCACTCTTCTTTTTTTCGTAGAATAAACTACCAGCGCTTATTTATCGTTTTACCTTTTTGTCGCGACATCTACTGATTGATTAGAACGATAGGATAAAAATATATCACCAAAACTCATGCCATAACGTTAAATATTTGATTATGAGATGTCCGTTGTGCTTTTGCCGGTTTATTCCTGTTCGTTTTATGCATCTGCTCAGGATTCAGTAAATGAAGAACTGTTTGTAAATTTTATAGCACGGGTGCAAATTTATCGAAATCTGTTAAAAAAGGGCACGAATACATTAAAAAAATGTAAAGACTTTAATACGACATTTTTTTAACAAATTCAAATGAATCTGTTCTGTTATAAATCTGCAACTACCTTTATGTCCTTTGTTCATTAAATTCAAGTATGCGGTTTAGTCCCACCGGCACTAAATTAAAATGAGCAAAGAAAGAATTTTTTAATTTGCTATCAAAGAAATCAGTATTGCCTCCGGTGATAATTACTTTTAAATTTCTGTAATTTTCTTTAAAATTATCAATGGTTTTATCTACTTCGTAAATGATTCCGTTTTGAACACCGGCAAGAATGGCTTCCCGTGTGGATGTTCCAAAAAGGTGGTTAAATTTAGCGGGCTGTTCAAGAGGGAGTTTTCCTGTAAAATGGTGCAGGGCTGCAAAGCGCATTTCGAGGCCGGGTGAAATATTTCCCCCCCAGTATTGGCTGTTTTCATCGATAAAATCGTAGGTTATTGCTGTTCCTGCATCGATAACCAGAACATTGGTTCCGGGATACAGGTCAAATGCGCCAACAACGGCAGCAATCCTGTCTTTCCCGAGTGTTTCTTTTGTTTTATACCCGTTTTTGATTGGAAGGGGTGTGTTGGCATCCAACTCGATGAAATGGTCAAAACGATTTTGTAAAGCAGTTTTTAACGCTTCGGGGTATTCTTTTACCGAAGAGAGAATGACCTGATTTAATGAAGGGTGTTCTTTTTTCAGAATTTCAATATGTTCCGGAAGAAATTCGTCAACCGGGACAGAAATGAGAATTTCTCCCCGGTTAAAAACAGAGAATTTGGTCCGCGTGTTTCCGATATCGATAACCAGGTTCATGTTAATCGATGATGCGCTGACTGATATCGAGGGCTTTTACCGAGTGGGTCAAAGCGCCGATAGAAATAAAATCGACACCGGTTGCGGCCACTTTTCTGATTCGTTTGATGGTCATGTTTCCCGAAGCTTCCACTTTAGCTCTTTTATCAATTATTTTTACGGCTTCGGCCATCATTTCAGAAGTCATGTTGTCGAGCATGATGATATCTACATCTGATTCCAGTGCTTCTTTCACCATTTCGAGGGTGGTGGTTTCTACCTCGATTTTGATACTCTTGGGAATTTTTGAACGGATGGCATCGACAGCCTGTTTGATTCCACCGGCAACCTGGATGTGGTTGTCTTTGATCATGACCATGTCGTATAATCCAAAGCGGTGGTTGGATGCGCCGCCCATCCGAACGGCATATTTATCGAGATAGCGGTATCCGGGCAGCGTTTTCCGGGTGTCCAGGATTTCAACTTTGGTTCCTTTTACCTCATTCATACACAAGCGGGCATACGTTGCAATACCCGACATGCGTTGCAGGAAATTAAGTGCTTTCCGTTCGCCGGTGAGCAGGGCCCGGTAATCAGCTGTAAATTCAACCAGTATATCACCTTCTTTTATTACACTTCCGTCCGGAAATTTTACATTCCAAACCAGTTCGGGATCGAATTTTCTAAAAACCATTTCGGCAACCGGAAGACCGGCAACCACGCCATCTTCTTTCGCCACCATAATGGCTGTTTTCTTTTTGCCCGGAGGAATCAGGTTATTGGTGGTAATATCTCCGTCGCCGATATCTTCGGCATAAGCAAGTTCAAATAATACTTCAGCCGATTTTAATACTTTTTCTTCCATGGCTTTGCTATTTTCTTACCGGTTCAAATTGAATGTTATTATTTTTTTGCTGAACAATATGGACTTCAAATTCTGGTTTTTCCAACGGAAAATCATCACGGATATGACCACCCCGGCTTTCCTGGCGTATGGAAGCAGATAGGGTAATCAGTTTGCTGATGGTCACCAGGTTTTTAATTTTTTGGAGATTATACTCATTATTACAGTCTTGATATTTGTTCTCTATTTCGGTTAATCGTTGCAGGGCTTTGTCGAGTAGCGGTTTATTCCTTACAATTCCCAGGTTAACCGACATGAGCGTTGCAATTTCCTTTTGAAATGCAAAAAAAAGGTTTTCGTTAGCGGTGTCCATCATAATGGGCTCAATGTCAGGAAACGGGCAGTTGGGGACTGAAAGTTTAGCTGCCTTGTCGCTGGCCCTTTTCCCAAATACAAGGCACTCAAGAAGCGAGTTGCTGGCCAGCCGGTTTGCTCCCATAACCCCGGTTGAAGCTGCTTCGCCGCAAACGAATAGTCCGGAAATGTTGGTTTCGGCATCGAGGTTGGTTTTAATCCCGCCGACCATGTAATGGGCTGCCGGCGAAACCGGAATTAAATCGGTGGCCAAATCGAGACCGTATTGGTTGAGTTGCAGGTTAATATGGTGAAACCGTTTTTGGATTTTTTCTTTATCGAGGTGTTTCAGCGAGAGATAAACAAATTCT
>CAZHKI010000195.1:0-7399 GCA_964533365.1 uncultured Maribellus sp.
GATGGTCAATTCGAAATTTTGGTTTTGGATATAATCGGTCATTGGGCGGGTAACCATTTCGGCGCCCAGGATTAAAATTTTTTTCATGGAGTGTTCTCTGAACCTGTTATAATTTTTTAAGATATCACGATACAATTGGTCTTATTTTTTCAAAGCCTATAAAGTTGCCAATTATTTGAATGTAAAACCCGACACTTTTGTTACATAAAGGACGGTATTTTGTTGTTTTACAACATCATTTGGCCGGTTGGTTTTAATTCTTGCTCCACAACACATCTTCCGGTTTTAACGTTTTGTCGAACTTTTCTTACATTTAGGAGTATGATACAATCCGATTTTTGTCCGGTTTTCTTTTATATCGGGATGCCCGAATGTCTCGATGAGGATGTTGTTTCGCACCCGTAAATCCTTATTTGCCGATCCTGAATCGTTCTCTGGTTCACCTGTTTTTATCTGTATCACATTTCTGAATTTAATTGAACTGCCTAAATAGTTTTTATTATGAAAGTTTCATCGGGAAATAAAGGTGACACGATCCGCTCCGACTGTTTTGCCGAACTTTGGGAGAATGGCGGTCCGTCCAACCAGGTATTTCTGAAAAGTAAAGTAAAAGCACTCTATGGAAAATCCATTGAGGAACTCTGTCTCGAGATTTTTGATTTCTTCGAAATAAAAGGTTTTACAGTAGAAATCGACGATTTTGGCGCCCTGCCTTTTGTGATTGCCGCCCGTCTCGAAGCGGCCATCAAGCAGCTTGTTCCCACGGGGAAAAGTTATCTTTTTGAAAGACTCCCCGAAAATAATTACCCGGTTGAACCCGACCGTTTTCGCCGAAGCCGGTTGTATGTCCCCGGAAATAATCCTAAAATGATGATTAATGCCGGAATTTACGGAAGCGATGCAGTGATTCTCGATTTGGAAGACGCCGTTTTGCCGGGAAAAAAGAAGGAGGCGGCAATCCTTGTGCGCAATGCGCTTTGCCAAATCAATTTTTACGGCGCCGAGCGCATGGTGCGCATCAATCCGGTCCCTGAAGGTCTCGACGATTTGGAGTACATTGTCCCCTTCGGCGTTCACACCATTCTTGTCCCCAAATGCGAATCGCCCGACCAGATTCTTTTTATCGACCAGCGCATACGGAAAATTACCGGTCATTACAAAGTTCTGAACCTTATTCCCATCATCGAAACGGCGCTGGGCATTGAGAATGCCTTCGAGATTGCCGTTTCGTCGGAGAATGTGGTGGCGCTGGCCATTGGCCTGGAAGATTACACCGCCGATATTGGAGCGCAGCGCTCCACCGAAGGTCAGGAATCGTTTTATGCCCGCAGCCGCATTGTCAATGCCGCCCGCGCCGCCGGCATCCAGCCGCTCGATTCGGTGGTCTCCAACTTCGAGGATTTGCAGGAGCTGGCCCATTCTGCCTGCAATTCAAAAGCAATGGGTTTCGAAGGAATCGGATGCATCCACCCCGGCCAGGTGAAAACGGTCAACGAAAGTTTCTCCCCTACGGAAAAAGAGATTGAAAAAGCCAAAAAAATTGTTTTTGCTTTTCATGAAGCCGAAGCAAAAGGATTGGGCGTGGTGGCCGTCGATTCGAAAATGGTGGACGCGCCGGTGGTAAAACGGGCACAGAGGACCATTGAACATGCTGTAAAATTTGGGATAACCGATAAAAACTGGATGGAAAGTTATGGAAACAAACTGGATTAAAAATGCCGCCGGCAGGCTGGTTCCCGATCAGGTGAACGGCGAACCTGCAGTTCCTTTTATGGGCGTGGAAAAATATCGTGTTCAGGGGAAAAAACATGCGCCATCCATTCCTTCGGTTGTCGATTTCCCGGAAGATGGCAACAAAGTGGTGGGCTCGCTGAAAGAAGCGCTCCAAAAAGCCGGGTTGAAAGACGGGATGACCATTTCGACACACCACCATTTTCGCGACGGTGATTTGGTGTCCAATCAAATATTCGACATTGCCAAAGAGTTGGGCGTAAAAGATTTGCGCTGGTTTCCGTCTGCGTCGTTTCCCTGCAACAATCCGCTCGTTCAGTACCTCGAAGACGGGACCATTCATCATATTGAAGGAAGTTTAAACGGGCCGCTGGGGCGTTTTGCTTCCGAAGGGAAAATGCGTGGAACTGCGGTGCTGCGTTCCCACGGCGGCCGGGTGCAGGCCATCCAGGACGGCGAAGTGAAAATTGATATTGCCGTGATTGCCGCGCCGGCCTGCGACTGTTTCGGGAATGCCAACGCGCTCACCGGGCCGTCGGCCTGCGGCGTTTTGGGTTTTGCCGAAATGGACGTTCGTTACGCCGAAAAGGTAATCATGGTCACCGACAACCTGGTGGATTTTCCCTGCCTGCCCATTCAGCTTGAAGGAAATTACGTGGATTTTGTGGTCGTGGTCGATAAAATCGGCATCCCCGAAAAAATTGTTTCCGGCACCACACAAATCACCCGCAGCCCCGACCGCCTGAAAATAGCCGAACTCACCGCCCGATTCTGCCTCGAAACCGGAATCCTGCACGACGGTTGTGTTATTCAGTCGGGTGCGGGGAGCATTTCGCTGGCATTTGGGGTTTTTGTACATCAGATTTTAAAGGAAAAGAACTGGAAAGCCAGCGTCAGTTTTGGCGGGAGTACCAAATACAGTGTGCAGATGTTACAGGAAGGGACTGTGGAGAAAATTCTGGAAGGCCAGCTTTTCGATTCGGCTGCCATCGAATCGATGCGCGAAAACCGCAACCACCAGAGTTATTCAGTGTTCAACGCATACAACTATCATTCAAAAGGAAATTTTACCTCGATGATTGATTTGGTAACCCTGGGCGCTACCGAAATCGACGTCAATTTTAACGGCAACGTGGTAACCCACTCCGACGGCTACCTGCTGCACGGAATTGGCGGCTGGCAAAACTGCCTGCACGCCAAAAATGTCATCGTGCCCATCCCGCTGTTTCGCGATCGTATCCCGGTGATTGTGGACGAGGTGACCACTTTGTGCGGCCCCGGCGAACTGATCGACGTGATTGTGACCGAGCGCGGCATTGCCATCAACCCGCTGCGTACCGACCTGCTCGAAAAGGCGAAGACAGCCTGCCTACCCGTTAGATCGATTTTCGAACTGAAAGAAGAAGCTGAACGTATATGCGGGAAACCCGAAAAACCGCAGTTTACCGATAAACTGATTGGCGTGGTCAAATGGGTGGACGGCACCGTCATCGACGCCATCCGCCAGGTAAAAACGAAAGAATAAAATTTTGCCTTAGAAATTTAGAAATGGGGATACTGTAAAATTGAATAATTAAAACATCCATGACAAAGTACTATGACACATTTCATCTGACAGGATTTTATTTGGATAAGAGGAGGATTATTTTTTGAAAGTTTTTCTTTGTGTCTTGGCGTCTTTGCGTGCAAAAAAAATAAAAATATGAAACGGACTATTGTAAAACTACCCGGCGACGGCATCGGAAAAATCGTACTGGAAGAAGCGATTCGCGTGCTGAATGCTGCCGGTTTTGAGGCTGAATATGTCAACGGCGATATTGGCTGGGATTTTTGGTGCAACGAGGGAAATCCCTTCCCCGAACGCACCATCCAACTCATCGAAAAGCATAAGATCGCGTTGTTTGGCGCCATCACTTCCAAGCCCAAGGACGAGGCTTTTGCCGAACTGGCGCCGGAACTAAAAGATAAGGGGTTGGTTTATTCCAGTCCGATTGTGTCGCTGCGCCAGCATTTCAACCTCGACATTTGCCTGCGTCCCTGTCGCTCTTACAAAGGGAATCCGCTGAATTTTATCCGGCGCGGACCGGGCGGAGTTATTGAGGAACCGCAGGTGGACGTTGCCATTTTCAGGCAAAACACCGAAGGTTTGTACGGCGGTGTTGAATGGAGCAATCCGCCGGTAAAAGTGTACGAAGCGCTAATGACCCACCCGAAGTTCGTAAAGAATTTTGGCGATGTGCCGGTGGAAGATTTGTCCGTTTCTACCCGTATTTTTACCAAAAAGGCCACACAGCGCATTCTCCACGCCGCCTTTTCGCACGCCCGGAAATACAATTACCGTTCGGTGACGCTCTGTGAAAAACCCAACGTTATCCGCGAAACTTCGGGGATGATGTACAAAATGGCACGCGAAATGCAAAAAAGCGAATTTCCCGAAATTGAACTGTGGAACACCAACATCGACGCGCAGATGATGTGGCTCACCAAAAATCCGGAAGATTACGGTGTAATTGTGGCCGGCAACATGTTTGGCGACATCGTTTCCGACGCTTTCGCCGGGCTGATTGGCGGGCTGGGATTTGCCTGCTCGGCGCAGATTAATCCCGACACGGGCATCGGTGTATTTGAGCCCACGCACGGTTCGGCGCCCAAATATGCCGGCTACGAAGTCTCCATCGTTAACCCGGTGGCCATGATTGAATCGGCCTGCATGATGCTCGATTATCTCGACGAACAGAAAACCGCGCAAAAAATACGGGATGCCATTTCCGCAGTCATCTTCGAAGGGAAGGTTCAAACCTACGACATGAAAAAACTGCCGGGAAATCCGGAGGTGCTGCAAAAAGGAGCTGCCTCTACGCGGCAGATGACCGACGCCATCATTTCGAAATTGATATGAAAATAATATGGGGAATATTTTTGAGCTCTGGCCTGAACTTTACTGGATAAAGAATGAAGAACTCCGGTACAAAACTGCCAAAACGTGGCAGCTTGCCATCGATCGCAGTGTGCTGTCGGGAAAGGATTTGAAACGTATCCCGTTTACCCTGCTGTGTGGCCCCGGATTGAAAGTGTCGTTTATGGACCACAAACGTGCTGTGGTACACATTGCCCGCGAGGCCGGGAAAAAGATGAACAAATTTTTTAAGGACGAGCTGCCCGTAGACATGGATGTGTTGATTTCCGGCGCTATTCTGGCCGATGTGGGCAAACTGCTCGAATATGTGCTCGATGAAAACGGAAACGCCATACAGGGCGATTACGGGAAATACCTGCGCCATCCCTTTTCGGGCGTGTCGATGGCCGAAGAGTGCGGCGTGCCCCCCGAAGTGTGCCACATCATCGCCACACATGCCGGCGAGGGCGACCTCGGCAAGCGGACCACCGAAGCTTACATTGTTCATCATGCCGATTTTATGACCTTCCTGCCATTTAAAGATCGCTTAATCATTTAAAAAACGAATACCATGACCATCATCGAAAAAATTCTGGCAAACCATTCGGGGCGGGAGAAGGTCCATCCCGGGGAAATCGTCGATGTGGAAATCGATGTGCGGCTGGCCCGCGACTTTGGTGGCGCCAGCGTGGTGAAACATATCGAAGAAAACCAACTGGAGATTGCCGATCCCCGAAAAACCTGGTTTACCTTCGACTGCAATCCCACCGGCTCCGATCAGAAATATGCGGCCAACCAGCAATACTGCCGGGTTTTTGCACGCAATCAGGGCATTCATGTTTTTGATATTGACGCGGGTATCGGCACGCACCTGGCTATCGACAAAGGACTGGCGGTGCCGGGGAGTACGCTCGTCTCCACCGACTCGCACGCCAACATTCTCGGCGCCATCGGGAGTTTTGGGCAGGGAATGGGCGACCAGGACATTGCGGCTGCCTGGGCCACCGGGAAGGTGTGGTTTAAAGTGCCGCACACCGTAAAAATTGTGCTCGACGGGAAGTGCCCCCGCGGCGTGCTTGCCAAGGATGTGGCGCTGAACCTGCTGCGCGAATTTGGCGCCAGCACGCTGCTTGGCAAAGCGGTTGAAATTGCCGGTGATCATCTCAGCCTGTTTACTCTCGACCAGCGGATTACCATTTCTTCGATGGCTACCGAAATGGGCGCTATTGCCATTATTTTTCCGCCTTCCGAAGAAGTTGTCCATTACTGCCGGGAGCGCTCAGGTAAAGATTTCGAACCGGTTTTTGCCGATAATGACGCTGTTTATGCCGAAGTTTTTCAAATGAACATAACTGACTTTCGTCCTGCCGTTTCCATGCCCGGAAAACCTCATGATGTAAAGGATATGGCAGAAGTTACAGGTGTTAAAATCGATTCGGCATTCATTGGCAGTTGTACCAACGGGCGCATGGAGGATTTGCGTGTGGCAGCCGGCATTCTGGAAGGAAAAAAGGTGGCGCCCGGAGTGGTGCTGAAAATTGTCCCGGCCACTGACGAAATCTGGCGGAAGTGCCTGGCCGAAGGATTAATCCGGATTTTTAAAGAAGCCGGCGCGCTTGTGGGAAATGCCGGTTGCGCCGGTTGCGCCGCCGGACAAATTGGGCAAAACGGCCCCGGCGAAGTAACGGTAAGTACCGGAAACCGCAATTTCGAAGGGAAACAGGGGAAAGGCAAAGTGTACCTTGCTTCGCCGGCAACGGCCGCCGCTTCGGCGCTGGCAGGGCACATCACCACTGAGGAATTTCTGCCCGAATCGCCATCCCTCTTTATCCCGCAGAAACAAAAACTGAACCCGGCGCCTCCTGAAACCGCAGAAGAGCAGGAAAAGCCGGTTGTGTTGACCGGAAAAGTCTGGATTGTCGACGAGGATAATATCGATACCGATATGATTTTTCACAACCGGCACCTGGCGATCACCAATCCGGAAGAGATGGGCCAGTTCACTTTCGGCAACCTGAAAGGCTGGGAAGATTACGCCAAAAAATCGGAGCCGGGCGACATTGTCATTGTGGGGAAAAACTTTGGGTCGGGCAGCTCGCGCCAGCAGGCGGTGGATTGTTTCCTTGCGCTGAAAAACCAGGCTATCCTTGCCAGATCGTTTGGCGCCATTTACGAGCGGAATGCCATCAACGCTGCCTTGCCGGTGTTGGTTTATAAAAATCTGGGAAACCTGGAGCTGAAAAACCGCGACTGCATTAAAATCGAATTGTGCAGCGGGAAAGTGATCAACCTCGAAAACGGGAGGGAAACCACCATCGAACCGTTTTCTGAAGTGCAGATGCAGATATATAAAAAAGGCGGATTGTTAAGTCCGGTAAAGGAATGAAAAGATTCTACTAATCCCTTTTTTGGGGATTTAGGGATTAAACTCAAAAAGAAAGAAAATCATGTCAGGAAAAACATTTGTTGAAAAAGTGCTGGAAGCGCCGGCGGGCGAGATTGTTTTCCGAAAACCCGATCTGGTGCTGACCCACGATAATACCTCCAGCATTGAAACCATTTTCAGAAAGATGGGGGGAGAAAAGATTGCTGATCCCGCGCAGTTGGTGGTGGTGCTCGATCATAATGCACCTCCCACTGACTCGGGATTGGCCAATAAGTACCAGGCCATCCGGCAGTTTGTGAAGGAACAGCACGTGCAAAAATTCCACGATGCGGGCCACGGCATTTGCCACCAGATAATGGCAAAATATGCCCGGCCGCGGATGATCA
>CAZHKI010000196.1:0-7394 GCA_964533365.1 uncultured Maribellus sp.
GTATACAGAAACATGGTTTCCCTGTATGAAGTGAGCGAGGCTTTTTTAAATACAACCTTGAATTGCTCATTTTTTGAGTCATCAAGTTCCATCTTGTTCTCTTTGTTTACATGAATGTAAGGCTTTTTAGGCGCTTTACCAAGCAGAGTTTGGATGGTATAAATGCCATCACTGAATCCATAATTATGTTTGATGTTCGTTTTATACTGCATCTCATCCCACCAGAGAAGAACTTTGTCGCAAAGCATTTTAGCCTGTTCTTTTGTGCATTTGGCATCAGGGCCTTTGTCTCCTCCGATGTTAAATTTTTCAATTTGAGCTTTGGTAAAAGACTCACCGCCGCCTTCACGGATATACTTTTGGTCATATACCATCAGCTTGAGTATTAGGTCAACCATTTCATCATAGGTTAACGTACCTGTAGGATTAAACTTCCCTTCCGGAACGATACCCCAATAGAGTAACCGGCCTGCCATTAAATCCTGACAATCGGTAAACTTCTTTAAGTCACTGTCTTTACCAACCCCTGGAAAAATAACTTTTACACTATAGGGAGTATAAATTTTCTCCATAATATCACCTACAAGCATGTTGGCCATGTCGGCACGGGTAATGGGTTTTGTCCAGTCATCCGGCACGTTGCTCCACTCTCCGGCTGTGCCGATATATGCACCGGTATACGAAAACCACTCTTTTGCCCAGGGAGAACATACAATATCCGGCTTATCTACCTTTTTAAGCCGATCTTTCCAGATGTAGTATTCGCCACCTAAGAACTTGATCTTTGCCCAGTCTCCTTCAAACGCTATGACTTCGTAAACCTGTGATAATGGGATTTCTCCTATTATGTCACCGCCTGCTGATGCACGGAACGGCAGGCCATAATAACCTTTTGATCCTCCGGCGACTTTATAGATTGTTGGTTTGGATGGGCTCTGTGCTTCAACAGGGAAAATACGAAGTGTCATGCACAGTATCAGAAGCATACTAGGGAAAAGGCTTTTTGAGTACCATTTTTTGCAGGGTTGCAGCATTTTTATTTTTTTTTTCATACGGTGTGTTATTTCTATACAATCGATATTAATTACTTCTCATTTAATTGTTTATACTAATGTCGTCAGTTTGAATGCGGTTTATGCCTGAATAAATGGGCAGCGAAGACTGATGTACATACACTTTGGGCATACCCATTGCGGGATTGATTCTTAATACTTTACATTTAAAGTAACCAACGTGTTAATTCGCTATTTTAAGCCCAATAATTCCAATTATTATACATAGTGCAGACAACAACCTCCAGATACTGGCAGAGTCGCCAAAATATATTATTCCAACAATTAAAGTACCTGCTGCCCCAATACCAGTCCATACGGCGTAGGCAGTTCCTATTGGAATAGTTTTTTGGGCAATCCACAAAAGCAATCCACTCAAAATCATAGAAATAACAGCAATGGTTATCCCCAATAATTTTGAGGACATTGTTTGTGATAATTTTAACCCCAAAGGCCAGCCAATTTCAAAAATACCTGCAAAAATCAAATAAACCCAGTTCATTTTACTCCTCCTCCTTCATCTTCAAATTAATCGTTATTAAATTGTTCCGTTAGATGTGTATGATAAAATTCAAATTTTTACCAGCAATTCCTGTAAAAAAAATCGTGAAGATACAATTTATGCTCTGTATTAATTCAGTTATTTTTTGCTTTCATCAGTATAAAAATTGATATTTGCTGATTGGTTGGCGGTTAAACTTTCTTAAGCAGTGTTTACTAGAACGGAAGGGCAATCAATGCGAATTAATACACACTTCGAGCATGTCCAGCTTGCCGTCGATATAATAATCACTTAATTGAATTCTCCCATTAAATTCAACAAATTCGAATGATATCACTTTTTACCAATACAAATTGAGATTGATTCATGTGCAGGAAGTAAACTTTTTTTGATGAAGCAAAAATCCATTTTCACTGACTGATAAAAGAGCAAATTGAACAGACGGTAGTTTCTCTGGTAATTACTGAGATGGGATGAGTTTTTAAGATCAGTTTATGAGATAGTGCTTTCAGAAATTTGCACCCTGCCATTTTCAATTTTTTTCTGGAAATAAAAGAGCCGCTCCCCATTTCGGGAAGCGGCCCTTTTTTCTTCTCGCCTCAGGTGAGGTCAGTGAGGCTTATACTACATAAGTCGTCGAAGCCGTATTTCCGCCGCGGCCGGTCCAGTTGGTGTGGAAGAACTGACCGCGTGGTTTGTCGGTGCGTTCGTACGTGTGTGCGCCGAAATAGTCGCGCTGGGCCTGCAACAGGTTGGCTGGCAGGCGTTCGCTGCGGAACCCGTCGAAATAACAGAGCGCCGATGTAAGCGCCGGTACAGGGATTCCGTTTTCGAGAGCAGTGGCGCAAACACGGCGCCATCCGGCCTGGGCAGCTTCCACTTTTTCCTTGAAGAACGGGTCTAACAACAGGTTGGCCAGTTCCGGGTTCTTGTCGAATGCCTTTTTAATGTCGCCCAAAAATACCGAGCGGATGATGCAACCTCCACGCCACATCAGCGCGATTCCGCCGTAATTCAGGTTCCAGCCATATTCTGTGGCCGCTTCCATCATCAGGTTGTAACCCTGGGCGTATGAAATGATTTTGGCGCCCAGCAACGCACTTTCAATGTCGTTGATGAACTGTTGTTTGTCGCCTTTGAATTCGGGTTTTGGCCCTTCCAAAAACTTCGAAGCCTGGACGCGCAGATCTTTTTGTGCCGACAGGCAGCGGGCAAATACCGATTCGCCAATCAGCGTCAGCGGGATGCCCAGGTCAAGGGCGGCAACACCAGTCCATTTTCCGGTCCCTTTTTGTCCGGCGGTATCCAAAATAAAATCAACGGTTTCTTCGCCGTTTTCGTCTTTGTAACCCAGAATATCGCGGGTAATTTCAATCAGGTAGCTGTCGAGAATACCTTCGTTCCATTTTTTTAATACATCATGCATTTCGTCGTTACCCATTCCCAGCAGGTCTTTCATCAACTGGTACGCTTCGCAAATGATTTGCATGTCGCCGTATTCGATGCCGTTGTGGACCATTTTTACGAAGTGGCCTGCGCCGCCTTCGCCCACCCAGTCGCAGCAGGGCGAACCATCTTCCACTTTTGCAGCTACCGCCTGGAAAATTTCCTTAACATGCGGCCAGGCGGCAGGCGAACCTCCGGGCATCATCGACGGGCCTAACAATGCGCCTTCCTCGCCACCCGAAACGCCGGTGCCGATGTAAAGCAGTCCTTTGCTTTCCACATATTTCGTACGGCGAATGGTATCGGGAAAATGCGAGTTCCCTCCGTCGATAATGATATCGCCCGGTTCAAGGTGTGGAATGATCAGTTCGATGAAATCATCCACGGGTTTACCGGCTTTTACCAGCATCATCACTTTGCGGGGACGTTCGAGCGATGCGCACAGTTCTTCGATGGAGTGCGCCCCGATAAATTTTTTACCGGCTCCGCGGCCTGCCATAAAAGCATCAACTTTTTCTACGGTACGGTTATAAACCGCTACGGTGAAGCCTTTGCTTTCCATGTTCAACACCAGGTTTTCGCCCATCACGGCGAGGCCAATAAGGCCAATGTCTGCTAACTTTTTCATATTTCTCTTTATTTGTAGTTTGTAATTATTGTGACTTGTTGTGATTTATAGAGATGTATAGTGACTCATAGAGATTTATTGTTGTTTATTGACAGATTTTGATTCGAGGGTATTGATATAATTATTCATTTTTACACCCAGTTTTTCCATCTTTACAATGATTCCTTCATAAAAATCATTGCTGATAATTTTTCTGTTTCTTGCTTTTGTAAGCCATGTAATGGTTTCGTAATGAGAACCTCTGGCATAAAACATGAAGTTTCTACGATCTTTGAAATGATACCTTCCGTAACCTTCTGCAATGTTTGCGGCGATTGAATCTGCGCTTCTTACGATTTGTTGACCGATAGAATATTTGGCAAGGTTTTCCCACTCAAAAACTGAAAACCAGATTTCATCTCCAATCTCCATTGAGATGTTGTAAATTTCCATGTCCTCCAATTTCATATTCTGATTTTTAATAATTCTCAAACAATCAATCTCCACCAATCACCATCAATCACCATCAATCACCATCAATCACCATCAATCACCATCAATCTCTTTCTTCTATCCCAAAACCAAGTTTCTTAAGTTTTTCCAATGTTTCCTCTTTTACATTTTCTGAATCAATTGTAAACGAATCAAATTCTCTTCGAACCGGGTAATCGCCACGCTGTTTTTCAAAAAGGTGAGGAGTTTCGCGTAACGCTTCGTCGTCGGTTTCAATGTCGTAGGTCGATAAAATTGCTTCGGCCAGGATGGAATATTCGCGGCGCTGGTTGCCGTCGATTTTAATTATCGGATTCCTGGGCGGTTCCACACCCGTTGGTTGCCAGTTGTCGAGGCCCAGGTTGAAAAAGCGGCTTACAGCCCGGACGCTCATGGTGGTCCCGTTGGCTTTTCCGTCTTTCGAATAACCGGCAATGTGGGGAGTGCCGAATTCGGCCAGGTTGAGCAGTTCCAGATCAATGTCGGGTTCGTTTTCCCAGCAATCGATGATTAATCCTGAAATGTCACCTGCTTCGAGGGCGTTGTAAACGGCTTCGGTGTCGAACACTTCGCCGCGGCACGAGTTGATCAGCAGCGGTTTTTTCCCCAGGTTACATAGGAATTCCTCGCCGGCAAGATGAAAGGTTGCATCTTCTCCTTTCATGTTTAAAGGGACATGAAAGGTGATGATGTCGGCCTCTTTTTGAATGGTTTCCAACGAAACAAATTTTCCGGGGCCTTCGGCGCGTTCGCGGGGCGGGTCGTTTAGCAACACATGCATCCCGATGGTTTCGCAGGTTTTGGCCACGCGCGATCCCACCTGGCCAACGCCGACAATTCCGATGGTTTTGCCGGATAACCCCGTCCTTTTTCGCATCGACCACGAAAAGAGGGCAGAGGCAATGTACTGGTTGACGCTTTCGGCATTGCAACCCGGAGCGTTGGTCCATTCAATCCCGGCTTTCCGGCAGTATTCGGTGTCGATATGGTCGTAACCAATGGTTGCTGTGGCGATGAACTTCACCTTCGAGCCTTTCAACAGTTTTTCGTTGCAAATGGTGCGGGTGCGGGTGATGATGGCATCGACATCTTTTACCACTTCGGGCGTGGTTTTGCTCCCGGGCAAATACACCACCTCGGCTACCGGCTCAAATGCCCCGCGGATGTATGGTATTTTATCGTCAATAATGATTTTCATATTCTTCTGTTTTTGAACCACAACAGGCACATTAGAACACATCAGTATCCTTTTGGCAATTCGCTAAAATACTCTGTAACAAAAGTCCTTTGTCCTTCTTTAAAAATATTTGAGCAATTAAAGTTTATCAAAACTCCTTTCGGTTTTTGAAGCAATTTCAGATATGTTATAAGTTGTGCTTCATGTATGGGTAATAAGGTCTCAACTGTCTTAAGTTCTGCAATAACTAAATTGTCAATTAACAAATCCAGACGTAAATCGCAATCAATCTGCATTCCTCTGAATTGAACGGGAACGATTTGCTGCCGGCTTACTTCATGGCCGTTTAGCTGTAAAAGATGAGTCAGACACTTTTCATAAACACTTTCCAAAAGACCGGGGCCCAGTTCTTTATGAACCTCAATGGCATATCCGATAACTTTGTAAGTTAAGTCGTTTATCTTTTTTTGTGTAATCATCTTTCTCGTGTTTTGAATTCCACAGGCACATAAATTTTATAAATCTATTGTGTTCTATGTGCCTATTGTGTTTTATTTTCGTAATACCCTTTCACTATTTCATCCAAAACCCGGTTGGTGCGGGCGGCAGAAACACCGGTGCTTACACATTTCCCAAATCCTCGAATCTCGTCAACGACCTGTTTTACCAGGTTTTGCGAAATATGTTGCGGATTGGTAAATCCCATTTCGGTAATTCCTTCTTTTGTTGTCTGTTTCACTAAGCCGGGAGCAAAGCAGGGGAGCGAAATTTTTCCCTTTTCGCCGGTGATTTCAATCTCATCCTTTTCCGATGATTCATCGACCACAAAGCACCAGCTCCCGGAGCCAACCATACCCGATTCGTGTTGCCACGAGGCCGAAACCGTATCTTCGGCAGGGTAGAGGCCTGCCCGGTTGACGGCGTTCCCCGTGACTTTTGTCACCGGCCCGAAAAGGAAATCGAGGTAATCGAACTGGTGTGAGGCCAGATCGAAAAAATGGCCTGCCCCGGCAATTTCGGGAAATACATGCCAGTGCATCTCCCCGGGTGTTTTCCCCCGTTCAGTTGCCTGTTTGTACAAACGGATGTTCACAGCAAGCGGTTTTCCGATTGCGCCGGTTTCCACCAGTTCCTTTACTTTTAAAAAGGCAGGCAATGTGCGCCGGTAGTATGCCACCCAAAGCGGCATCCCGGTTTCTTCTGAAACTCTCAGCATTTCCAGACATTCGGAATAATTTCGGGCCATGGGTTTTTCCACATAAACCGGTTTCCCGGCGCGCATGGCTTCCATGGCATAGCGGGCATGAGAATCGGGTGGGGTGGCGATGTACACTGCATCTACCTCCGGGTCGTTGATTAAATCAATGGCATTTGAATACCATTTGCCGACATGATGGCGGCTGGCATAATCCGCAGCCTTCTCCGCATCGCGGCGCATGACGGCAACCAGTTTGGAATGATCCGTTTTATAAAAGGCCGGCCCGCTTTTTACTTCCGTTACATTGCCAACCCCGATAATTCCCCAGCGAACAGTATCCATCTTTTTGAGTGCAAAGAATTATTAATCAGTCGTTAGTCGTTAGTCATTAGTCAATAGTCATTAGGAAAGGGGAAAATTGAAAGGACAAAGTTCCCGGTTTCCAATGTCTAATGACCAGTGACTAAAACTCAAACCTGTCTTTGTAGGCCCACAAACCAATAGCCGGATTGGAAATGTAAAAGATTTCCTCGCCGTCGGGCAAGGTGTTAAAGCCATCCTTCAGCTTTTCAGGATTGTATTTTGCCGTCATTTTATCGTAATCGGCCCATTTGAAGCCTACACTTTCAATCTCCTCTTTTGTGAGGTTTTTTTCTCCTTTTCCGGGGCAGTAGGTAATGCTGAACCTTCCTTCGGAAGAGCCGTGGATCAGGTGTGCGGCCGCGCCAAGATTATTCTGCAAATCTTCGTTTTCCTTTACTAATTTCAGGGTGTGCGGGGTACCAAAATAACCGTATTTGCGGATGAGTTTGTCGATTTGCTTGTCTTCACCAAATTCCGAGAGCGCAGGAGCCAAAACGATGAGTTCGCCGCCGTCGGCCAGCGCCATGCGGGTACGGTAAACGCTTTTATTGCCCAGC
>CAZHKI010000197.1:0-7388 GCA_964533365.1 uncultured Maribellus sp.
CATTCCCAATTCGAACTTCATCTCCGGATTTTGGATTGCTATTCCGCTGATTTCGGGCAAAACCGGGGCGCCAAATGCAATGTTTCCTTGCCAAACCCAGTTCTCCGGCTCATCATTTTGCACGTATTCAATAAAATTTGCCGGTTTTTCAGGGCCATCAAAATAAAAAAGGTTCCCGGCAATTCGGCAATCTTTGGGTACTGTTCCATTGGGATGGCTGGAGTGGTTTATACCGATGATAAAATTTTTGGGACAGTTGATGAACGAGTTGAAGAGAATTTGGGCTTGTTCAACCCGGATGTACAGATCGTCAGGTGTTCCGTCCATCATTCCCAAACTTAACTGGCCCAGACCATCAAAATAATTGTTGGCCACAATCTGTCCGGTACCCTGAAGCCGCACACCTCCGCTTTCATTTTCCCCATCGCCGAAGAAAAAATTCCCGCATGCGATATTGTCGTCGCCGTGGCGTAAAACCAGCGACCCGGCACAGGCCCGGAAAGTGTTTCTCCGTATAACATTTCCGTTCGATTTTACCGAAATAATTTCCGATTCGCCATTACACCGAATAAAAAGGTTGTCTTCGATGACTGAATTGCTATGGCCGCCAGGCGGGTCAAATGGGTTATTCTCGGTAATCAGTTGCAGGGTTTCAAATCCGTTACCGGTTTTACCTTTTGGAATTTCACAGAAAAGGTTATGGTGAATATGATGGCGTTCATTTTCATTTCTGACAACTACCTGAATTAACTGGCAATTGCGCTCCATTTCACGGTTATTGGTTTTGTTTTCAAACAGGTTGTGGTCGATTTCGATTTGAGAACTTCCGGGCAACACCCGGATCCATTTTCCACTTTTGGCATTGGACCATGTACATCGGCTAATCCGGATGTTTTTCCCTGAGATTTCGAGGTTGCCCTGTTCTGCAAAACCAACTCCAACCAGCGAAACAAATTCGCTTTCCATTTTTACCGGCATAGCGAAAACAGCTTTCCCAATATTTTTGGCTCTTATTTCCACCGGATTGGCCTCTGTTCCTTTTACCGGAATAAGTAATTTGTTACCTCCGTAAATTCCGTCTTCCAACAGAACCATATCTCCAGGGTTCGCTTTTCGAAGTGCCACTTGCAGTTCTTCAGTAGTCCTAACCTCAATATTATCAGGCAAATGCGCCCTCAAAGAACAGCAAACAACAATTAAAAAAAGTTGGACAAAAGCCACTCTTAAAATCAATTCTTTCATACACTATTTTTTAACCAAAGTTAAGTCAAATTAACAAATCTGTTTCTGATAGCTTTCCAAATTTTTCAGGATTTCGGATATCTGGTCGTGCTATTAACTAAAACCTGGTGCCACATAAGGGGCAACTCAACGGGCAAAAACCAATCCGATTTATGTGTTGGATAGAGGTTTCCTGATGTACAAATCAGTTTTTTTTGATGCAAAATTCAAATAAAACCAAATTGAATCATTAATTATTTTTGGTACTTTTATTTGTTTTCACAAAAAGTAACTTAATGAAGATAAAAAGAAGGCTTTTTTTTCATATCCTGACTTTGGGATGCATCTTCAGCTCCCAATCTTCATTTTCGAATGTGGCTTTTTATCACTTTGGGATTGAAAGTGGATTGCCGGAAGCACGAATTATTGATATTACACAGGATTCTGTAGGATTTATCTGGCTGGCAAGTGAAAATGCCATTTTCCGTTTCGACGGTTATCAGTTTAAAGCATACCGAAAAACCAACGAAAACCTTTCTTCGCCTGCGTTTGATAAAATCAACCGGATTTTTACCGATTCAAAAGGAACCCTTTGGATTGGTTCCGGTAACGGGATTATATCCTATCAGCCCAGGCGCGACCAGTTTACACTACCTCCCGAAGGTTGGAATCGTGTACTGGTAACCGATATTACTGAAGATAACAAAGGTCAGCTCTGGATTTCGACCGACGAAGGACTGGCCTGTTTTACTCCCGGGAAAAATAAAACCACGTGGTACACAAGTCCCGACCTGGCTAAAACGCCCGGAAACAATTTTCTGCCTCGCGGCACAATCAACAAAGTAGCCTGCCAACCCGATGGAAAAATCTGGATAAATATCGACCGCGGGGGCCTCTACCGGGTCGATCCGCAAACGCGTACAGTCGAGAACTATGAAACCATAGGAAAAACAAGCACCTCAGAATTTAACGTCTCGAAAATTGTATATGCCGGTAACCGGCTTTTTACCGGAACCATCTCCCATGGACTTTTTTCTTTCTCGCCCGAAGATGACAGCGTTCACTTTCAGCATTTCAACCACCTGGGATATACCATTCAACATTTTCAAATTGCCGGTGACTCAATGATGTGGCTGGCCAGCAATAACGGATTAATCCGCTACAATTATAAATCCGGCCAATTTAGATTTTTTATTAACGACCCCTCTGACCTGCTTAGTCTCAACCGTACCGCTGTTATCAATGTTTTTCTCGACAAGGAAGGCAACCTCTGGGTTTCTTCCGGAATCAGGGGTCTTAATTATGGTTTGACCAACGTCCCTTTCAAGCATTTCGGAGTTAACGGAAACGAAGCTTATCAGCTCACCCACAAGGAAGTAGCCTCTATCTGTTTCGACCATATTGGAAATATGTGGCTGGGATATGAGTCAGGAATGGTAGAGAGACACTCTAATATACCCTTAAAAAAGAAGGAGTTCACGTTGTTCAAGGACAGTCCGCAAACCGGGGCTGGCTCAATCATGAAAATTTTTGAAGACAGCCACCACCAAATCTGGATTGGAGGATGGCAAACCGGGCTTCAAAAACTAAACGACAAGAGAACTGCTTTCGAAAAAGCAACCATTTTACCTGAAGCACTGGCACAAAAACTGGCTACTGCCGATATCAGAGGAATTACCGAAGATCAAAGCGGAAACTTATGGATTAGTTTTCACGGACTCGGAATTGGTAAATATAATCCTGAAGATTTCCAAATGAAATTATACCAGCACAATCCCAAAAATCCAACCGGAAGTTTATCGAACGATTACACATACAACCTTTGTACCGACAGCATCAGTCACCTGTGGATAGCCAGCGCTTTCGGAGTGTCGCGGCTAAATCCCAAGAACGGACAGTTTACAAACTATTTCCACAACGACAGCAATGCGAACTCGTTAAGCAACAACACCATCCATACCATTTACTGCGACCATTCCGGAATTATCTGGGCCGGCACGAGCAACGGAATTAACGCATTCATCCCTAAGATGGAAACTTTTCAACCCGTTCTAACAGAGCTGGACATTCCATTTCTCAACATTTCTGATATCCGGTCGGTAAAGCCCGGAGAAATCTGGGTCAGTACACAGACAGGCATCATACGGATTACCTATGTCTGGGAACCCGGCGAAGAAAAACTGGAAGTCAGTTCGTGGAGTTTCGACCGTTCCAACGGACTTTTATCCACCAACTACTATGCCCGTTCGTCGGCTGTTGACTACAATGGAAAAATCTTCTTCGGAGGAAATGAAGGTATCGATTTTTTCGACCCGAATGAAGTAGTCTTGCTCAAAAAACAACATCCGAAACTGGTTTTAACCGAATTCTATATTGACGGACTGCCTGTTTTCCCGGAGTTCCCGGCTGACGAAAACGAAAAGCCCAAATTACTCCTGTATCACAACAACAACTCCGTCAGCATCCGGTTCACGGCACTGCAGTTCAACCGCCACTCTTCGCCGAAATTCCGCTATAAGCTGGAAGGATTAAACAATAAGTGGTTTTACCCCGAGCAAGAGCAAGTAGCAACTTTTACCAATCTTCCTGCCGGCAAATTTACTTTCTGCCTTGAAGTGAATGAAGATAACAGATGGAAAGGCAATTGCATTTCGATCATCATTGAATCAAAACCTGCTTTCTGGAAGACCCTTCCTTTTATGATTTCTGTTGCCGCTTTTGCTTTTGCAGTAATCTTTTTCATTTTCTGGGCCCGTTCTCGGGTTCTGCTTTTGCAACAGAAAAAGCTGGAGCAAATTATTGAAGAACGGACCAAAGAACTGACCCGGAAAAACCTCGAACTGAAAAAAACCAACCAAACCCAACACAAGCTGTTTTCCATTATTTCGCATGATCTCCGGAGCCCTTTCTCCGGATTACTGGGGATACTGGAAGTGGTAACCGACAACGACAACGAACTTACTGAAAAGAAAAAAAACGACTTGCTCCTGGCTGCAAAAAATTCAGCAAAAAACACATATGAATTACTCGAAACCCTGCTTACCTGGGCCCGCTCACAAATGAAAGAAACGGTCAGCCATCCGAAAATGTACAACCTGGCCAAACTACTTCGGAAAAATATCGAACTGAAAGAACCGGCTGCTATTCAGAAAAATATCACCATTCGCCATCAACTTCCTGAAAAACTCGAAGCCTGGTTCGACAAAGACATGATCGACACCGTGGTCAGGAACATTTTAAACAATGCCGTAAAATTCACTTTGCCTGGCGGTGAAATTGAAATTTCAACTCACACCCAGGATGAGGAAGTAATCGTTAAAATCTCCGATACCGGAATCGGACTGAACCCTGACGAAACCAAAACCCTTTTCGAAATCGGCAAAATCAGTCGCACCGGAACACAGGGAGAAAAAGGAACGGGGCTCGGAATGATCATCTGCAAAGAATTTCTGGGAAAAAATTATGGGAGAATATGGGCAATCCCTAACAATCCAAAAGGAACCACTTTCTATTTTACTCTGCCCGTAACCAAAAAAAGCGATTCCTGAAACATTTTAACTAGCCCAATGTTTGAACTCCTGATTACCGCATATAATATTTAAATTGTCATCAACATGAAGCAAGTCGCACTAATCACAGGCGCTTCGTCGGGAATTGGGAAAGAACTGGCACGGATACATGCCGCCAAAGGAGGCGATCTGGTTTTAGTGGCCCGACGAAAAACCGAACTGGAAGCGTTAAAAACCGAATTGGAAAACCAGTTTGAAGCAGAGCTTGAAGTTATTTCAGCCGACTTAGCAGAAATAAGTTCAGCAGAAAAAATTTTCAATGAAACTGAAAAACGGGGAATACAGATTGAATTTCTGATAAACAACGCCGGATTTGGCGGCCATGGATACTTCCATGAACGGGAAAACAGAAAAGATTTGGCAATGATTAATGTCAATATTACTACGCTGATGCTGCTGACGAAACTTTACCTGCCCGGAATGGTTGAACGGCGAAAAGGCAGAATCCTGAATGTGTCGTCAACAGCTTCTTTTTTACCAGGGCCCCTTCAGGCAGTATATTATGCCTCGAAAGCATTTGTCACTTCGTTCAGCCAGGCGCTGGCCGAAGAACTTCGCAGCAGCGAAATTACGGTAACTGCCCTTTGTCCCGGTCCGGTTGATACCGAATTTTTCGATACCGCCAACATGCATGGCGTGAAAATGCTGAAAACACAAAAAGCAACTTCACCCACCAAAACTGCCGAAAAGGGATATCGCGACATGATAAAAGGCAAACTTTTATCGTTCGACAACAACCTTTTAAGATTCTCGTTGCTGGGGATTGTTCCATTACTTCCACGAAAATGGGTATTAAAAATATCGAGAATGACGATGGAAAAATAATAACATCTCACTACTGACTACCGGAGGAAGAAAGATTTGAAAAAAATAACAAATTCTAAAAATGACAAAAACAGATTATCAAATGGCAAACCTGGATCACCCCTCCTCCGGAGGGACTGGCCGAAAAAGTGAATCAAATTCAAGCGAGGAAAAGCAGCGTAGGCTTTATGCCAATGTTATTGGTGCTACCGGATTGGTTGGAAAGCAATTGGTTCAGCAATTGCTGAAGGATGAACGCTTTGAAAAAGTCCGGATTTTTGTCCGGCGCGAAACCGGGTTGAACCATCCAAAACTGGAACAGTTCATTATTGATTTTTCCAAATCCGAAACCTGGGAAAAACTGCTGACCGGCGACGTACTCTTTTCGGCACTCGGAACCACGTTAAAACAGGCGGGCAGCAAAGAAAAACAATATGAAATTGATTTTACCTTCAACCTGAATTTTGCAAAAAAGGCCAAAGAAAATGGCATTGAAAACTTTATTCTGGTTTCGTCAGTGGGCGCTAATTCAAAGTCATCCATTTTTTACACCCGAATAAAAGGCGAACTGGATGAGGCTGTGTCAGAGATTGGATTCAAAAACCTGGTCATTCTGCGGCCGGCATCGTTAACCGGAAACCGCGAAAAACGGCGATTGGCCGAAGAACTGACAGTTCCGGTACTCCGGGTTGTAACACGGTTTATGTTGAAAAACTACCGTCCTGTCAGCGGCGAAATCGTGGCAAAGGCCATGATAAACGCGTCATTCAGAACAGAAACCAATAAAATAATTTTCGAGGGTACCGAAGTTTTTACCCTGGCTGAACCTGATGCTTAACCATTGATTTAGCCAGGGTAAAACGGAACTAATTATTTCTTCAGCAAATCGTTGGCTGCCAGTACCAGGAACATAAAATGAGTAGCTCCTCCGCCCATCACATATTCGGTTTGTTGCCAGAAATAAGGCCACTCTTTCAGTTCGGGGAAATCGGGACGGATAATACCGGTTCCCGACACCACTCCCCCTGGAATAAACGACCAGTCGGCGCGGTTGATACCATAAGCAACCTGCACTGAACGCGAACCTACTCCCGAAGCAAATGACGAAGTATTTTCGCCAGGATGGTTCCCAAGGACAAAATTTAAGGCATTAAACAACAAATCAGGGTTAAACAAACCGGGCAGGTTTTTGTGGAGAAAATACTGTTGCATCCCCAGCCGCTGAATACCCCAGCCATCGCCCCAAATAGCAATATTGTATGGAACTCCGAACGGATTTTCTTCCTGCCGTTTTGCAAGATTTGTACTCAGTTCCTGGTAGGCTTTCAGCAGAGAATCTTTAAATTCATCGTCGGTGTACACATCAAAAACACGGGAAACCATCCAGCCGGTGCTTCCAATGGTTTTCACAATTTGTTCCTGCATCAGGAAAAGTTCGTTACGGTATTTTTCAAAACCGGTAGTCAGCAACAATTCAACCGTTGCATTAATTTTCGATGAATATGCGTATCCCCTGATTTCCCTTTTCTGCTCATACAATTCAACAGCTGCTTTCAAACAACGTTCCGAGAGGTTGTCGTTGTATCCTTTTAAAACACGGGCTGCAGCAGCCAGTGCCTGAATGGCAGTAAATTCATATCCGGCATTTTCAGAGGTAAATACCCAGCGGTCGTCGTGTAACCCCGACTCGGTTCCGGTTTTTTCCTTTTCTTTCAATTCCGGATTATATTTTAATCCATCGGTCATGGCAGCGCCATCGCCCAACATAACATATTGGCGCAGGTTGTTGCATAT
>CAZHKI010000198.1:0-666 GCA_964533365.1 uncultured Maribellus sp.
CCTTGTTTTTTGGCAATTTCATATGATTTGTTGAAATCGGCCTGAATAATGGCTTTGTTGGGCCGGTATTCAATGTGGTCAGTGATGGCAATCACATCCATTCCTTCGTTCCAGGCTTCGTTTACGCGCTGGTCGGGCCACAGTTTCCCATCGGAAAAGACGGTATGAATATGAAAATCGCATTTCAGCGTTTGATAACCGTCGATATCGGGAATGTTGAGATGATAACGGTAGTTCTGCTCGTTCAGATTCGGATATTCATAAACCTCATCGTTCCGGATTTGTGCGTTTACTACATTGGATAATCCTGCAATACAAAGAATTAGAACAAATAAAATATTACAAATTTTCATTTTAAATTAATTTTTTGGTTTTTTATTATTTCGAAGGAGTATAAAATGGTACCCCTTTCATTTTATTAAATTTTGATGTAAAAGTGTATCCCGCATTGGGAGCAATAAGCAGTGAATAGTTTTTCCCGTTAAAGCATAGTTTCGCCTTTTTTGTTTCCGGTTCAATTCCAATAACCTCAGTAATCTTCCCCGAAAAATCGGAAACTACCCGGATTCCCTTGGTAAAGGAGAAAACTTCATGCCCGTCAACCGAGCAAAAAACCTGGTTTCCACGGGTTGTCATCATAAAAACATGATCGTCCCACTGCTGGGT
>CAZHKI010000198.1:676-7318 GCA_964533365.1 uncultured Maribellus sp.
CTCATACTGATCTTTATCATCAAGACATGACCAGTACACCAGATCCTGAGTGAGATGAATCCCGTACATACGCGAAATATATTCCAATGAAGCCAAAATGCTCGGTCCGTACCCGTCGTTTTGTATGGCTGTTTCAATGGTTGCGTTAAAAGGCTCAAATTGCTGGGTAAATTTCAATGAGTCGCCGATAACTTTTAAAAATTTTTGTCCGAGCATGGTGAGTTCAGCATAATGACCATAGTTTTCCATAGCCCGGATTGAACGTTGAAAGGTTAATCCTTCCGGCTGGCCGCTCCAGTTGTTCTCCGGGATATTCCGGAATGCCGGATCGTTTACGGCAATGGAAGGCAACGGCATCGGCGTCCAGAATTCTTTGGGGTTCATCAGATGGTATTGAACAAATTCATCGGCCATCTGCTGATCGAAACTGCCAAAATACATACACCTCAAATTGTTGTGTACCAAAATGTCCATTACCTCGTTATTTTTATCGCGATCGTAACAGGCATGTTTCTTTTCATTCCAGAGATAACTTTTTATTTTTGCCTTGACTTCATTCGCCTTTCCCCGCCAGTATTTTTCTTTCCCGTTGCCCAGTTCTTTTGAGATTTTGGCCAGCACATCCCTCCCTGTGTACGAATACGACATGATGTCCATCGATTCCATCGGGGTTGGAAATTTATCAATCTTATCCAGATTATCTTTTGTAATGCCAACCTGCTTTTGTTCCTCTTCTGTCAGTTTTCTAATGGCTTCAGAGGAAGGGGCATAATCATACGGCCAGGCCCACGGGGCGCCGTTAAACCGGCTGCAGCCATCTTCGCCCGTGTCGCAGATACACCAGGTTTCCAGGCAGCCGTTATGATCCGAATCGCGGGTCTTCCACAAGTATTCGTCAAATTTTTCCAGCGAAGTATAAAGTTGCTCCAGGTAGTTACGATCTTTGCCCAGCCAGTAATACATTTCAAATGCCGGCATCGGGAAGCAGTATCCCTGGAACCAGCCATAATGAGCCGTTATTTTATCCTTTTCATAAAGACGCGTTCCCGGCAAGTGGTCGTAATAAGCTGATTTTTTGCCATCTGTAAAATGGAGCATTCCCGGGTAGCGCCCGTCTTCTCGTTGATAATCGATAAAAATCCGGATATTGTTCATCGCTGCTTCCATGTTTCTTTTGGCATACATGTAGCCGCCCATCGGCTGAGTTTCGAGCCAAACGTTATTATATCCGCCACCTTCAACCAAAACCTGGTATTTCCCAAAGTTATTCACAATATTCCACGTTGCCTTTTGTTCGGCAGTATCATATACTTTTTGCAGCACAGCGTTGGTCGTTTTAAAACGGACTTCTGTCTTCGGAAGAGAATTTCCGGACGCACCTGGCGTGTAAAGCGTACCGGCAGTCAGCTGTCCCGGGATAACCGAAAAAATACAGATGATGCCAGATATTAAAAACGGGATAATGTACTTCATTTTACTTTACTATCGTAATTGTTTGTTTTTCATGAATATTTTTCTGCAAAACAGAAAGTGTTAGTTTTCCCTGATTGAATTCCCAGTTCCCGTCGGCATTCCCATTCACCAGTACCTGCCCGGGTTTCGACGGAAGGTTTATTTCCAGTTCGTAGGTCCGCGACTGATACATTCCGGAATAAGAACCTTCGCACGGAAAAATTACCAGTTCTGTTTCTTTCCCCGAATCGGAACATTCGAAACGGGTTTTGGCAAATTCCCCTTTTTCGTAATCGAACGAAATGCCATCATCTTCCCATAATGTACAGGAACTATTCTTTTCGGGATAAACCCTGACGATTAAAGTATCCAGACTTTTCTCCCCGATATAATTCATTGGTTTCTGAAACGGAATGATTGCACCTCCGCGGATAAATAACGGACCACCCCTGTTTTCCGGAATTTTGCAATAAACTGTTTTTCCTCCCGATATTCTTTCACCGGTCCAGTAATTAATCCACGTGCCCTTGGGCAGATAAATGGAATCACTGAATACTCCTACCAGCAGGTTGTCGCCAAACATATACTGATAAATCATATTATCTACATTCCGGTCATCGGGGAATACCAAAGGCATGGCACGCAGGATGGGCATACCGGTCTGGCTGCCCTGAAGAGCTGCCGAGTAAATGTAAGGGAACAGGCTATTTCGTAACTGGGCATAAAAACGGAATGTTTCCTTTTCACCAGGATTCATATACCACGGATGAAGCAGGTCGAACCAGCTGTTTACCTGTATCCACGGGAGGAAAAATCCCAGGTGCATTCCGGCGTTGTTGTCGGTTACTCCTTGCAGCACATCAGCCGAAGTATTAACAAATCCGCTCAGGCCAAGATTCAGTTGATCAAACAACGCATCCCGGCCTCCGCCATTGTCGCCGCTGGTAGATACGCCCCAGTGCTGAGTCCCCGAATATCCGCCGCAATAATGATGAAATGACCGGATTCCTTTGTGCTCACGAAAAGTTTCGTTCATCTGTTTGGGTAGCAGAACCTGGTTCAGGTTATGCATTTCCTTGTCGGTATACCCATTGTAATATTTCATATCAGGATGCTCGTCGAGTGTATGGGCCGGATCCAGTTTAAACCCATCCACACCCTGATCCATAAACCGCGTCAGGTGGTCAAACCAATGTTCCTGGCCCGATTGCGGTTTCCCGCTTTTTTCGGCCAGCCGGTCCTCTTCGGCAACCGACATATCGTGGTCGATACACAGCCACAAAGCCAGTTTAAATCCCAGCCCGTGTAACCTGGAAATAAAAAGTGTCGGGGCTTCGTATTTTGGATATTTATCGACTTCCCAGTATGGTTCTGCCGGAAATTTATCAAGGTTCCAGTTTTTACCGGTGGAAAAATCATAGCGCTTTTTCATCCACTGCGGTTCGAGCCAAAAAATATCGCAGGGAATATTTTCTTCCCTGAAACGAACCGCATCGTTCATAATGTCGAGCTGATTTTCCATCATATTTCCACCAAAAGCCAGTCCATACCCCCATCGGGGCATCAGGTAAGGTTTCCCGGTGATGGTGGTGTAAAGATTGATAATATCAGGCATCGACTCCCCGATCATTAGGTAAAAATCTGTGCCTCCGCCGGGATTAAAGACATATAGCTTATCTTTTTGAAAACGTCCGATATCGAAATAATTTTTCTCAGTAATATTGTTAAAAACTCCCCAGCCTCCGGAACTCATTATAAAAGGCATCGGAATCTCTGTTTTTTGATAAGTAGCCCACATGCGCAAAGCTGTCCCGCGGTGCTGAATATTTGTCCGGCTGGTATTGCCGCCACCGTAAAATCGTTCTCCGTCTTTAAGCGAAAATCCAATTCCCCGGCTTGCCGAAATATCGCCCACTTCCTCGAGTTCTTTTATTTCGGCAAGGCCCTTATCGGATCCAATAATCGCATTCCCCGGCTTTACTTTCCCGAAATAGCTGTTCAGCGAATGCGCCAGATCAGTGGAAACGGAAGCATCCGGGCCGAAAATTGAAATTCGTTCAATGACTGTTTTCCCGTCCTTGTCGCTGACTGAAATTTCGCCGTTTTGGGGATTTACCGAAATCCGGTATCCTGATGTAATTACAGTTTTTTTCCCTTTTTCTGTTTTTAGAGTTGCCTGAACAGGAAGCCAATCCGTTTTAAGAATTCCATACCGTTCCATTAGTGTTTCAGGGAAATCGCCGGTTGCCGAAACTCTCACCCTGAAAATTTCATCGGAACAAACCTGAATTTGGATCACCTGCCCATCTTTGATCTGTATATCAAACTGGTTTTTGACAGTCTGAGCATACAAATTGGTCCCTCCCCCTAAAAACAAACAAAGGAGGCACCATGTGCCAAAAACAATTTTCATCATCATTTTAAAGATTCTAAGTTACCTGACAGAATTCTTACCAGTCAGTTTTAATTAGCTCAGCTGAACTCAAATTCACAAAATTTACAGAAAATCCTTCCGGCACCAACAATGAGTAGGTGATTTGGTTCCCCGAACGTTTCCACTTTAATCCGATGGCCTCATCTTCAACCGGCAAAACGCCGCTACATTCTGTCAAAGAAATGTCGGTAAACCGGACGGTGATTTCTTTATTAAGATAATCGATATTACTGATTCCCAACACATCGCGGTACAACACATGCCCGAGGTACGAAGCAAAACCGTGGTTGCAACTGGCCTGTGAGTGCATGTTTTCCCAAAGTGTGCCGGTTTGTTCAGCCATCTTGAAGAAATAATCCTGAATCTCTCCGAGCAACTGAACCTGCAATCCATAGCGCGAGAGGATGTCCATGCGAAGATAGTTGCCGATAAACGCGTTGGCAGGGAACACATCGGGATAAGTCACCTTGCTGTCGCGGTGAGGGCCAAATTCATTTATCAGCTTTTTCCAGAGGTCGGGATGGGTTTCGGGCGTGACCATGTTGAAAAAGAAAGCGTAGTACTGACACACTTCGGTGGTGTTGGCGGTAACCCGGAGTTTTCCATCCTCATCGCGAACGGCGTTATCGACAAAAAAATTACCATTGAACGACTGATTGAGAATGGTTTGTTTGATTTGACCGGCCTTTTTCAGCCATGCTTCATTGTGGTATAATTCTCCGGCCTTTTCAAGGGCGGCACTGTAAAGCATGTTGGTTGGGTAGTTTACATCCTGCACCAAATCGTTGGCTTTCGACCATTCTACAAAAATCCACTGTTCGAGTTTCTCGAGGAGCCCGTCTTCATTTTCAAATTTTTCGAAATAACCGAGCAGTTTCGAGATGCGCGGTTCAAGCTGGGCAATCAGTTCGGGATCGCCACCACGACGGGCGTAATCGTCAATCTGAATAATGAACCACATGGCCCAGTTGGGAATAAAATTGCCGTTGTAATGATCGGCCGGATAACACATGGGAAGCATTCCTTCGGGCAGGCAGGCAAAACTGTCGGGCAGGGCATAATTTTCGTAAAAGTTGTGTGCCACGGCCGATTTCCCGGTAAAATCTTTTTCCATGATGGCTGTAAAATAGCTGTCGCACAACCAGCCGGCCCGTTCGCGCGAGGGGCAATCCATAAAAATATCGACGGAATTTTGCCGGTAGGTTTGCCAGGCTGCTTCGTAAATGGCATTCAGTTTCTCGTTACTGCAGGAAAACGTAGCCGTTTCATTCCGTGGGTAGGCGTATTCGCGCAGATAAATATCGTCCATCCGGCATTCTCCTTCCAGAACGATTACCTTCAAAAATTTGAAAGTATAAGATTCAAACGTTTCAATGTTGCTGGTTCCGGGAGCCAGTTCGTACACCACCTGGTTGTTGACGTCACCCATCCGCTGTTTGGTCACCACATCGCCGCCGGTCAGCATTTCATCAAAATAGAATACCAGTTTTGAAGGAGTTGTACAGGAAACTTTTGCACCGATAAACCCGGAAAGATTGGCTGAGAAAGCAAATGTTGCAAATTCTTTTTCTTTTAATACCACGGGATTCCCGGCGAACGGCTGCCGGAGGGTGTCGATCTTTTCGCTGATGATTTCCTGCATCATTTGCGAGGGTAAAACTTCCAATTCCGTTTCCTGATAACCTTTCAGTTTTTCGCTGATGTTGGTCAGTGAGCGATCTCTCTGGTATTTTTCAGGTTTTTGAAAACCAATAATTCCCTGAGAGTGAATTTCCGCTGGGTGAACAACTTTAAACTCCGGCATCAAAAGGTTTCGCGGGAGCAGCTTCACATTGGGTTGGTTGGCCAGTTTCAATGGTTCGGCAGGTGTTTCGACGGTGCTCCTCCACTGGTTGGAATTTTCTGTCATCCGGTAATATTCGGTAAACGGGCGCTGAAAACTGTAGCGTTCCACTTTTTGCAACCGGTCGTTAAGCTGAAAAGCGCTGAAACCTTTGTCTGTCCCGGTAGCCAGCACAATATTTCCGTCCGATTCCACTTCGGCCTCCAAAAACGAAGGCTGGTCGATGGTGTAGTAGGTATTGATGTTGTAACCGGCAACTTCCACGGCGACCACATTCCCGCCGGGTTTTACGCGGCTGCCCAAATCGTATTCGTCAACCCGGAAATAACCGTGGGCAGCGCGCGCCGGGCCGTAACCCACAAATTCGCCGTTAAGAAATACCCGGTAAAGCGTGGAAGCCGTAATTCTTAATTTCACTTCCTGATTTTCCCCCGCCTGAAATACCCCGTGAAATCCGAGGTTGAGGTTCATTTCGGTTTCGCGCCCTTCGGCCCAAACCGGGGTCGCCTTTTTAATTAAACCAGAACTGGAAGGCGGTGTTGAATGACATGAAAACAGGAACAGAGAAAGAATGACAGACAAAAATTTATACGTTTTTCGGGAAAATAATTTGACTTTCATTATTGATTTGATTTTTGATTTAATATTTCTATTTCCTTTGATTTTAAAACTGTTATGTCTGAATATTTTATTATAATCTATTTTGTACCGGATCGATTTCAAGAATGGTCCCCGCGATCTGGCGGGTCCCCTTTTCTTTGTTGAAATAGTAAATTACCAGCACACGGTTGTTGCCGAGCAAAACCGGCCAGGTATATCCTAGGTCGGTGCTTCCGCCGTCGTCGCGTAATATCATTTCCGGGGCGGTGGCAAAATCGGTGCATTCGGCATTTAAAATTCGAATGCACCGATT
>CAZHKI010000199.1:0-7295 GCA_964533365.1 uncultured Maribellus sp.
CGGCGGTATGCCTGGCGGCGGATTCGGAGGCGGTATGCCAGGCGGTGGATTCGGTGGCGGCAGAAGAGACGACAACCGTGGCGGTGGTGGCCGCAGGGAAAATGGCGGTGGAAACAGATGGTAAAAACCGACAGAAAGAAATAGAAAAAAGGGCATTTTGGAAAAAATGCCCTTTTTTTATGCTCTGTAATGAACAAACCACAGAAATGGTTCAGATAAAAAGCAAAATTCGCGTTATAATCGTTTCAGCCAGGCTTCGGCCTCTTCCAAACCGGTAAAACTTTCGGATTTAACTGCATAATAAAACCCGGGCTGGATACAAAATGAACCGTACTCACCCGATTTGCTGAGTGCCAGGTATCCAATCTGGTGGTTTTCGTAATGCGGAATTTTTTTGACAATGCGTTTTACGGCTTCCTCACAGGCCCTTTTGGGCGACATACCGCCGCGCATCAATTCCACCACCAGAAATGAGCCGACGGTTTTCATGACCAGCTCGCCTGAGCCGGTGGCAACTGCGCCGCCCACCTCACCATCCACAAACAGTCCGGCTCCAATAATGGGCGAATCGCCTACCCTGCCGGGCAATTTAAAGCCCATCCCGCTGGTGGTACAGGCCCCCGACATTCTTCCTTCTTTATCGATGGCCAGCATCCCAATGGTGTCGTGATTTTCCTGCAACTGATTTTCAATGTTGATTTTTGTGCTGAACTCCCGTTTCTCTTTTTTCCACTTTTTCCATTCTGCTTTCATTTCGGGCGTCAGCAGGTTTTCTTTTTTAAACCCGTTTTGAAGGGCAAATTGTAAAGCCCCTTTTCCGCTCAGCATCACGTGCGGTGTTTTTTCCATAACCAGTCGTGCCACTGAAATGGGATGTTTGATGTGTTCGAGATACGTAACACTGCCCGCCCGCCCATTTTCATCCATGATACAGGCATCAAGCGTAACTTTTCCGCTGGCATCGGGAATCCCGCCGTAACCAACCGTTATCACTTCCGGATCGGCTTCGGGGACACGCACTCCGGCTTCAACAGCATCGAGCGAGTACCCCCCTTTCGAAAGAATTTTCCAGGCTGCTTCGTTGGCCGGCACCCCGTGGTTCCAGGTAGAAATCACAATGGGAATGTTCCCTTTATTTTGAAATACGGAAACTGCACTACCGGATTTCATCAACGACAAACCGGCTGCTGCCAGTGAACTTTTTGTAACAAACGAACGTCGGGAAATCATTTCATTGTTTTTTAATGCATTAAAAGTCTAATCGTTCGAAAAATTCTGCAATGTCTTCCTGTACTTCGAAAAAGCCACAGCCCGCGAAATGAACCCGAGGTATTTCCCGTCTTCGATGACCGCGAGGTTGTAACGCCCCGAAGTTTCAAACTTTTCGGCTACGGTTTCCATGTTATCGTATGGCGAAATAAAAAATTCGGGCATGTACATCAAATCCTTTACTTTCACCGAATCGTATAAACCTGGTTCAAAAATGAGGCTTTTTACTTCAGAGAGTTTGACCATTCCCTTCAGGTAGCCATTTTCATCCACCACCGGAAACAGATTCCGGTCCGACTTAGAAATGGCTTTCACCAGATCCCTCAGCGTGGCTTTGGGCGAAATCACCTCAAAATCGTGTTCAATCAGTTGTTTCACCTCCATCATCCGAAGTACGGCTTTGTCCTTGTGATGGGTAATCAGTTCGCCACTCTGGGCTAATCGTTTGGTATAAATGGAATGAGGTTCGAAACGCATAATGGTAAGATATGCCACGGTTGAAGTAATAATGAGCGGCACAAACAAACCGTAACCGCCGGTAATTTCAGCCGTAAGGAAAATCCCGGTGAGCGGGGCGTGCATCACGGCAGCCATCATTCCGGCCATTCCGGCCAGGGTAAAATTGTCTTCGGGCAAACCGAGCGAATAAACGGTATTGAGCAGTTTCACCAGGAAAAAACCACCGATAGCGCCCATAAACAATGTCGGCGCAAAAATTCCCCCAATCCCCCCGGCTCCGGTGGTGGCAGCCATGGCAAACACTTTAAAAATTAAAATGGCAGCCAGAAAAGCCAGTATGACATACGAATTATCTTTCCCTTCAAAAAACAGGGAGTTGTTCAAAAGATTCGATCCGTTTCCGTTAAAAATAGTGATGATACTGGTATAACCTTCGCCCCAGAGCGGGGGAAAAATAAAAATAAGCAGCCCGAGGATAAAACCCCCGAACAATAAACGAAAACCCCAGTTTTTGATAACGCTAAATTTGGTTTCGAGGTACATTGCCAAACGGGTGAAATAGAATCCAAGTAACCCGGTAAAAATGCCAAGCAAGATATAAAACCAGATGTTATTAATATTGAAGGGCGAAACGTGTGTAAACCGGAGCAAGACACCCTCTCCCATAAAAAAATAGGAAAGAGAGGTTGCAGAAATCGCAGAAATCAACAAAGGTATCAGGTAAGCCATCGTCAGGTCAACCATCAAAACTTCGAGGGTAAAAACAATCCCGGCCATAGGTGCGTTAAAAATGCCGGCAATAGCGCCTGCCGCCCCACAGCCCACCATCAGGGTAATGTATTTGTAATTGAGTTTAAACAACCGGGCCAGGTTGGAGCCTATTGACGCGCCGGTTAGCACAATGGGCGCTTCGGCCCCTACCGAACCTCCCAACCCAATGGTCAGCGAACTGGCTATCATCGACGACCAGGTGTTATGTGCTTTTAACCGGCTGTTCTTTCGAGAAATGGCAAACAAAATTTTGGATACCCCGTGCCCGATATTGTCTTTTACCACAAACTTCACAAACAGCACCGTCAGAAAAATACCGATTAACGGGTAAAAAAGATACCAGTAGCTAATTGCATCGACAGCAAACCAGTTGGTTAATCTCACCTCTACAAAATGGATCAGGTTTTTCAGAATCAATGCGGCAAAACCACTAAACAACCCAATAATCAAACTTAGCAGGTACAGAAAATATTTCTCCGGAATATGGGCTATCCTCCAGGCAACCGCTCTGTTTATCCAATTGGATGAATTACGCAGCCAAATTATTTTAATTCTTCGAAACATATGAAAGTTCAAACTCCTCCTATTTAATCAACCTTAATTTTAAAGTAAAAGTAAGAAAACATCAGACGATCCTGGTCAATTTGGTCAACTTCGGTCAATATTATTTGTTATTTATTAAAGAACAAGAAAAACCCTGATTTTTACGTTAAAAAGATTTTATTAAACCAAATTGAAAAATAAAGAATTGAATATCAGAATCACTGGCAGTACCGGATATCTTGGGAAGAAGATTTCGGAAGTATTAAAAACACAAGGGCACCGGGTACGCGGAATTGAACGAAAGTTTTTATACGGACCGCCGGAATTGCTGATGAAAGAAATGGCAGGGGCAGAAATCGTCATCAACCTGGCCGGCGCTCCCATTTTACAACGCTGGAACGAAAAAAACAAACAAACCATTTCTGAAAGCCGGATTAAAACGACACAAAACCTGGTTGGGGCCATTGCAGCGCTGCCCGTAGAAAAACGTCCTGCAAAATTCATATCGGCCTCAGCAATTGGAATTTATCAACCGGGAAAATCGCACGACGAATCGAGTACTGATTTCGACACCGGATTTGTCGGGCAGGTTGTTTCCGGCTGGGAAGAAGCCACGGCCGGGCTGCCGCCATCGGTTGAGAAAATCATTTTCAGAATTGGATTAGTTTTGGGAAAAGAGGCAAAAACCATCACCAACCTGTTGATTCCGTTCAAACTCGGATTGGGAGCTGCAATCGGGAATGGACAACAGCCATTTCCGTTCATCCACGAAAACGACATGGCCCGTGCATTTTTATGGGCTGTTGAAGACTATCGCGTTGGCGGGATATTCAACCTGGTGGCCCCGCAAACCATTACCCATAAACAATTTACAAACGAACTGGCCCGGCAACTGCACCGGCCCGCATTTTTTAAAATCCCCGCATTCATACTGAAACTGGTTTTGGGCGATGCCTCGGTTTTACTCACCGAATCGCCTGAAGTAGTCCCTCTGAAATTACCAGAGGCCGGATTCCGGTTTTTATACCCGGACATTGAATCGGCGCTGAAAGAAATCATCGTTAATAAAACATAATATCCAAAAAACTTCTATTTTTGCCCGGACAAAATCCTGAAAGGAAAATGCAAAATCCAATAAATTTCAGCAATCCGGCTGTGGCTTACCAACTGAAAAAATTCAGTTTCAAACATGTTATCATCGTAATATTTCTTTTTTCAGTCTCAATTCATCTTTCCGGACAAACCAATTTCCGCCCTGGATATTATATTACATGGGAAAATGACACAATTTTTGGCCTGATTGATTACCGGGGCGATGTCAAAAATTCAGGTTTTTGTTTATTTAAGAAAGACGAAACATCGGAGCCTAAAAAATTTGAACCCTCTGAAATTCAGGCCTACCGGTTTACCGACAGCAAATATTACATATCACGGACTATCAATCTGAAGGGAGAGGAAAAACAGGTCTTTCTCGAATTTTTAGTTGATGGGATTACGAAACTTTTTTTCTATCACGACGTCAATAATTACAGCTATTTCGTGGAAGATAAAAACGGGAAATGGATCGAATTAACCAATGAATTAAAAACTGAACACCGCGACGGAAAAGGTCAGGTTCAAAAAAATACCAACCGGTACATCGGACAGTTAAAAGCAACTTTTGCCGATTGTAATGAAATTCAACCACTCATTGACCGGGCACAACTGGGCCATAAATCACTGATCAACCTGACCAAAAGTTATCATGATTATGTATGCAATGATAAAGAATGCATTGTTTATGAAAAGAAACTCCCTTCGCTGAAAGTAAGGATAGCTCCGGTTGTAAGAAGCGGTGTATCATTTTTAAAATTCAGGGAAGGAATTCATTCCAGGTACGCTTACGATCCCGAAATCTATTCTTCGGTTGGGGTGCTGTTCAATGCCAGTTTCCCCGGAATAAATGAAAAAATTTCATTCGATGCTGAACTGGATATGAACAAATACGGTTTTCACGGCTCTTACGATGAACAAAACGGTTCAATAACGGAATTTTATGATTCCTGGCTCGATATCATTTCGCTTCAACCTTCGCTGGCAGTAAAATATACTTTTCCAACCGGGAAAATAAAACCGACCATTTCAGCCGGTGTTTTTACCGAATTGTTTGTTTCTACCAATCCAAAAATCGTAACCGTTAAAATGCATCCCGACACAATATATACCTTCGAATCCCACGACACAGTGCTGGCTCCGTATGTTAGCGGAGGATTTGTCCAGTTGGGATGTAATTTTTCCATGCTGAACAACCACACCGCTTTCGCCAACCTGAGACTTTGTCATTCAGCAAAAAGAGATCACGGAATTCGAACGCAAATTCAGTCGATCAATGTAAATATGGGGATGTATCTTTTCAAAGAAAAATAACTGTTTTAATTCTTCAGCCAGAAAATTTACTATATATCCATACTCCAATAAAATCACAACCGTCCAGGCCATTCGTCAGTTTCCTGAAGAGTATTCTGGCATCCTGTTAGAAACCTCTTCCCGAAAGACAGCGTCATTTTTTTTCTAACTTTGGCGTGTTTGCATCAAAAATGATGAACGGTAAAAACCAGGAAGAACTTTTTTATTTTCAGCCGGATGGTTGACGGGGATAAAGAAGCGTTCCGTTTCTTTTTTGAAAAATATTACACCGACCTGTGCAACCTGATGAATTTCTACCTTCACGATCCTGTCATCTCGGAAGAAATTGTTCAGGATATTTTTGTTTGGTTCTGGGAAAACAAGGAAAAAATAAAAATCGATTCTTCTGTAAGATCTTACCTGCTCAAAGCGTCGAAAAACAAAAGCCTCAACCACCTCCGGAACGAAAAAGCCAAAATCAACATTCAGGACAGGCTGGCAAAAGCTGCCGGAAATGATTTCGATGAATTGCCCGAAAGCTATTTGGACGCAAACCAACTGCGCGAAATTATCAGCCAATCGGTAAACAGTCTGCCACCCAAATGCCGCGAGATTTTTAGCCTCGCAAAAGAAAATGATTACAGCTACAAAGAAATTGCAGAGCAATTGGGTATTTCAGTAAAAACCGTTGAAAACCAGATGGGAAAAGCGCTGAAACTGTCACGCGAACTGCTCCGCCCGTATTACAACGATATCTTTGTCTTCTTTTTAATGATGATATCCTGTTTCCACTGATGGAATGGTCAATGGAAATAGCATTTAAACGCGGTCTATAAAACAGAACGAACAAAAAATGCTTAACCCTTGACTTTTTTGACGCTAGCGATCAGTTTCCGGGGCCATACTTTTCTGCGTTTTTATAAATGACAACTTTCTAATCAAAAAATAAACGTTTGGGTCTCCGGTTAATTTTGTGAGATTCCTCTCTCGCCTGAAGCGAGACGGAATGACAGGTTCGTGGATTCTTTTGTGTTCTGGAGAGGTGTTTTTGCGGCAGCGTCGCAAAAACACTCCTCCAGAACATTCATTTCGACTTAACTTGCTGTCATTCTGAACGAAATAAAATGAAGTGAAGAATCTCATTTCGAAAATGCTTTTTCCCCCGGACAACAGTGAAAAATAATATAAAATAATTTCAAAAAAATCATTTTCGCGTAGGGGTTGCCCCATGTTTAACCTGGCAATTTCGAGGGCGGTGATTTCAAAATTATTGCTTAAAAAAGACCAGGAGTAAATCCTTTCCCGTGTTATAATACTCAACTAACCGTAATTGACCTTGGTTAAGTCTTTTTGACTTTGCTACTGTCAGGACAATTGTTCTGTCGCTTCGTAATGCGGTTATTTGATTAACGTTAAAGTTCTATTCCATTACCTCGGATTTCAATGGTGATTTTGTCCGTGTAATAAAATTGCAACTATAAAATAACTATTATTAATTTCCGCTCTTTCAATTAAAAAGAAATTAAATATGAAAATTTTTTGTATAAAAGTATGTGCTATTCTATTTATTTCCAGTCTTTCTATGTCGTGTATTTCACCTTTCAATGAAATAGGCCAGCCATATAAAGGTTGGAAAAAAGGGGAGTTCGATATCCATCACATTTATACTGGTCGAGGCGAATCGAGCTTTCTTATCTTTCCTGATTCGACTTCCATGTTAATCGATGCTGGAGATTGGGATCCAAAGGATTATGACAAAATGTGCAAATTATTGCCCGATAGTTCTCGTCGTTCAGGCGAATGGATTGCACGCTATATCTTGAGAGTAAATCCATTTAAGGAACAGGTAGACTATTTAATGATTTCTC
>CAZHKI010000200.1:0-7274 GCA_964533365.1 uncultured Maribellus sp.
CTCAAATAATTATTGACCAAAAGATATGTACTAAATGTAATACTTGTGCAACAGTTTGTGTAATGGGTATTATAGACAAAACAACTGACTCAGGTTATCCAACAATACCTGAAGAAAAAGCAGATTATTGTATAAAATGTGGGCATTGTGAGTCTTTTTGTGCACAGAAAGCTCTTACTTTAGACTTCCTTCTTGAAGAAAAAATTAATGCAACTTCTTCAGACATTATGATTAAACCACAGAATTTAGCATTTTATATAAAAGGTCGTCGTTCTGTAAGGCATTATTCATCTAAGACTATTGATAAAGAATTAATTGCTAAGGTTATTGATGTTGCCCGTTATGCTGCATCAGGAGGAAATGGACAACCAGTAAAATGGATTGTTATTCATGAGCCAGCAGAGGTAAAACTTGTTGCTAGTTTAACTATTGATTGGATGAGAACGATACAAAATACAACACACCCGCTTGCAGATTATGTACCTGGGATAATTGCAACTTGGGATAGTGGATTGGATTTAATATGTCATAACGCTCCTCATTTACTTTTTGCACATGTTCCTATTGACCCAATTGACGACCCGACCGAGGCAATTATTGCTTTGACACATTTTGATATTGCTGCACCTGCTTTTGGTATAGGTACATGCTGGGCTGGATTTGTTAAAATGGCTTTAGACAATTATAAGCCATTAAAAGATATGTTATTAATACCAGAAGGACGTAAAGCAGCTTGTCCAATGTTATTTGGATATTCAAGTTATAAAATAACTTCTATTCCAAGACGAAACCCTGTTGATATTACATGGAGATAATTGGATTAACAAATTAAAACACTGTTGGTAACACGCGGAATAAAACATTGAGAATTAAGTGGTTATACAAACAGCATCTCTCGCGCCAAAGTTTGTTGTACCTTAATAGTGAAGTAGCTCCGAAATCCCCAACGTTTCATACCGCCAACCGTCAGACTGTGCAAAAACTAACCATCCGCTGTGCATAACTTAGAGCATTAATATCAGGCTTTTACGTTGGTTTTTGGTATCTTCAGCATATTAAACAAAAAAACAAAATCATGCCACATGTTACAGGCCAGCAGCGAAACCAGATGATGATGTTCAGCCTGGAAAGTTCTGTCGCAGCCGGTTCATTTTTCTTTAATACATAAGCGATATAAATTAAATATGGGACTCCAGGAGATAAAAACGAAATTAAATGCTTTGGATAAAACTGAAATTATAAAATTGATTTCAGAGATGTACAAAAAAGTTCCAGCGGCAAAAAACTATTTAGATATTTATGCCACAGGAAATATTAATGAGCTTGCAGAGAAATACAAAAAGGAAATTGAAAAATACGTTTATCCGACTGGAAACAAATTAATTTTAAAAGAATCTGAAGCAAGAAAACTTATCAGGACAGTTCGAAAAATGAAGGTCGTTGAATTGAACATTGAACTTGAATTGCATTATGTAGATTGTTGTCTTGATGTTATTACCGACTTTGGTTACTGGGATGAAAATTATTATTTGTCAGTGGAAAAAATGTACCATAGTGCAGTTAATGGAATCACAGAATTAGGACTCATTGAAGAATATTCTGAGAGACTTGAAAATATATCTGCAAGAGCGAGTGAATTTGGATTAGAATTATATTATTAAAAAAATTAAAGCCAGTTGCTAACACAATACATATTGCAGGGCGGGGTTCGGTGGTACGCCAACTGCGGATTCTCGTTTCGCAGTTCCATGTCCTTCGGACAGGAACGCTCTCCGAAATCCGCCCCGACAACTTGCAAGTGACCGTCATGTACAAGCTTAAAAAAGAAGATTAAATCACATAAAAACATAACCAACAGTGAATTAATTCATCAGATGTCGTATCTTTGAAATAAAAAATATGTATTCAAGATACTTAAGTGATATCATAAAAAAGCGAATTGGTTCAGGAAAAGCCATAATCGTAATTGGTCCAAGACAGGTTGGTAAAACAACATTGATTGAATCAATTCTTGAAAGCGAAGATTATCTTCTTCTTGATGGCGATGACCCCAAAACGAGAACCTTACTAACAGAACCAAACACGGAACAAATTCGGACAATTCTAGGAAAATATAAATTCGTGTTTATTGATGAAGCTCAAAGAATTGAAGGAATCGGTCTGACAATGAAAATAATAACAGACCGGTTTAAAGATGTTCAATTATTTACAAGCGGTTCTTCTTCATTTGACTTAACTAATAAAATTAATGAACCTTTAACAGGAAGAAAATGGGAATATCAGTTATTTCCAATATCCTGGGAAGAATATGAAAATCACCATGGATTTTTGTATTCTGAGCAACAATTGGAAAATCGTCTGTTATATGGACTTTACCCAGATGTTTTAAATAATTCTGGCGACGAAATTAGTATTCTTCGAAATCTGGTAAATAGTTATTTGTATCGTGATATTCTTTCCTATTCAGATATAAGAAAACCAGAAATACTGGACAAGTTAGTCCAAGCACTTGCCCTTCAGGTTGGTAGTGAAATAAATTATTCCGAGTTAGCTCAAATTGTAAATGTTGACAAAAATACAATCAGTAAATACATTGACATTTTGCAAAAAGGATATATAATTTTTAAGCTTGGTAGTTTTAGCAGAAACGTTCGAAATGAAATAAAAACCAATAAGAAAATCTATTTCTACGATGTTGGTATCCGAAATATGGTAATCGGAAATTTTAATCCATTAAGCTTAAGAACAGATAAAGGAGCGCTTTGGGAAAATTTCCTCATTGCAGAGCGAATGAAACAAATTGAATATAAACAAAGTCTGGCACGCACATATTTTTGGCGGACAAAACAACAGCAGGAAGTTGATTTTGTAGAGGATAATGGTGGTAAAATAACTGGATTTGAGTTTAAGTGGATGAATAAGAAAAACGTAAAACTACCAAAGACATTTACGGAAACATATAATGCCGAAAGTAAAGTAATTGACAAAGAAAATTTTAGAGAATTTGTAATAATTAATTAATAGCCAGTGCCTAACACAGTACATATTGCAGGGCGGGGTTCGGTGGTACGCCAACTGCGGATTCTCGCTTCGCAGTTCCGTCCTATCGGACAGAAACGCTCTCCGAAATCCCCCCCGACAACAAGTAACAGCCGTTAGGGCAAATACTGGCAAGGAGGCCATAATGAATTATTAAAAAAGATGTAGATATGAATACCGACAAAGAAAATTTTAAAAATCTGTTTAATTCGTTACAAGACTTTTTATTCATTTTGGATTTAAAAGGAAACATTATTGAAGTAAATAATGCGGTAGTAAATATTCTTGGATATCGTCAAGACGAACTGAATGGGAAAAGTGTGCTGTTGGTTCATCCGCCCGAATATCGCGAACAGGCAAACAAAATAGTTGGAGAAATGATTGCCGGCACAAAAGAATCATGTCCGCTTCCATTACTGGCAAAATCGGGGACATATATTCCTGTTGAAACAACAATTTATCAAGGAAAGTGGAATAATGAACAGGTATTGATTGGTATCAGCCGAAATCTATCGGAATTAGCCATTTCAGAAGAAAAATTCCGCTTCATTTTCGACAATAATCAGTCCATGATGGCTATTTCAGAAATAGAAACAGGAATCTATCTTGATGTCAACAAAACGTTTTTAGATAAACTTGGGTATGATAGGCCTGAAGTAATTGGCCACAGTTCGAAAGAATTGAATATGTTTTATGATTATAGTCAACGAGTTGAAATAGCTCGCAAAATTCAGAAAAATCACATTCTTGAAAATGAATATGTAATTGCTTGCTCCAAAGACGGCAGTCCAATTCATTGCCTTGTTTCGGTGTCAATAATAAAAATTCAAACTTACAACTACCTGCTTACCTCGGCAATTGACATTTCGGCATTAAAACAGGCAGAGGAAAAATTAAAAAATAACCTCAAACAGCAAGCTTTACTGGCCGATATCTCTCAAAAGCTTTATTACATGGACGATTTTGATAATAAAATCAATAAAACACTGGAGCTTATCGGCAAACACACCGATGTAAGCCGTACGTATATTTTTGAAAATAATTTGCAGGGGACGGTAACAAACAATACTTATGAATGGTGCAATAATGGAATTGAACCGGCCATTCAGAATTTACAGGATATTCAATATGAAGATATCCCTTCATGGAAATCGATATTAAATGAAGAAGGTAGAATTTTTTCAACCAATATTGAAGAACTACCCAAAGATATATTTGATATTCTCGATCCCCAGGATATAAAATCAATCTTAGTTTTTCCACTTTTTGTTCAAAATCGCTTTTGGGGGTTCATCGGATTTGATGAGTGTAAAACTGAAAAGAAATGGGAAGATGAAGAAGTTGAACTTTTGCGTACTGTTTCCGGATTAATATCCAATTATTTCGACCGCCATATCTTTCAAAAACAACTTATCGAAAGCGAAATACGCCAGAAACTTGCCATAGAGAATACGCAAGCCGGTTTGTGGGATTGGAACATTCAAACCGGTGAGCTTTTCGTTAACGATACATGGTGCAAAATGATTGGATGTACCAGGGATGAAATTGAACCCAATGTCAAATCATGGGAAGAGCGTGTTCATCCGGATGATATTAAAATGGTTTTTCAAAGCTTGAATGACCATATCGCAGGCAAAAGTGAGTATTATGAGAGTACACATCGTTTTTTGAAAAAATCGGGAGATTGGATGTGGGTACTGGATAAGGGGAAAGTCATTGAATTCGATAACGAAAATCAGCCCAAACGAGTGATTGGTACTTATATCGATATCGATAATCAAAAAAGAATCGAAGAGGATTTGCGTAATCTTAATGCTACCAAAGACAAATTCTTTTCAATAATAGCCCACGATCTCAGAGGTCCAATTGGTTCTATGATGCAAATCTCAGAAATGATTTCTGACGAAGATGGGTTAGACAAAGAAACGCTTTCAATGTTTCTATATTCGCAAAAGACATTGTCAAAAAGTACATTTCAACTACTCGAAAATTTGTTAAACTGGGCAATGTATAATAGTGAACGAATAAATTTTAATCCTAAAATTATAGACCTTAATACTACTATAGATGATAACATAGAAAGTATTAAATACTGTGCAAATCAAAAGGGTGTTACAATTATCACTGACTACTCGGATGTATTTAAGGCCTATGCTGATGAAGATATGGTAAAACTTATTATCCGAAATCTTTTATCCAATGCACTTAAATTTACCAGTAAAGAAGGTTTTATACGTATTGAGCTCGAAAAGAAGGTTGATTATATCGAAATAAAAATAATTGATACAGGCAAAGGAATATCAGAGGAAAATATTGAGAAAATTATGTCGGATAACGAGTTCTATTCGACTAAAGGTACAGCTAATGAAAAAGGAACGGGTTTAGGCCTTAAATTGTGTAAAAGTTTTATTGCTCAGAATAAAGGAGAATTTAAAATTGATAGTAAATTAAATATTGGCACGAGCATCTCATTCACATTACCAATGGATAGAATTTAAATTTTTTGAAATCAGGAATGATGAGAATAGAAAAGTTGACCGAAAACAAGAAACAGTTCCTCGATTTACTGTTGTTGGCAGACGAACAGGAAAATATGATCGACAAGTATTTGCCGGATGGAGACTTGTTTGCTTTATATGACGATGATTTGAAAAGTGTTTGTGTTGTTGTGCCGGTAAACAGCGAAACCTGCGAACTGAAAAACATAGCCACATACCCTGAATATCAAGGTAAAGGATACGGCAGGGCGTTGATCCGTTTCATTTCCGGATTCTACCAAAACAACTACAAAACAATGCTTGTCGGGACAGGCGAAACGCCGGCCATCCTGTCGTTTTACGAAAATTGCGGATTTGAAATGTCTCACCGCGTAAAGAATTTCTTTACCGACAATTACGACCACCCCATGTTCGATGGCGACATACAACTTGTGGATATGATTTATCTTAAAAAGGATTTACAGCAACAGCGAAATGAATCACAAACCAAAAGAAGCGCTGAACAATCATAACCCGGACTCCCGGGTTTTTGTTGAATTTTCCGGTAATTCGCGTTAACCATGCATAATTCAACCGGGCAATATTCCCAGGCTTCAGATTTTTACGGCTACGGAGCGGGTTACGGTTATGGTGAAAATAACGGAAAAAATAAGCAAAGAGGGACGCGTAAAAATTTGCATTCGAAATAGTAATCGGTAAAATCTTCAACGGTTCAAAAAGGTAGTGTGGTTATTGTAAGGTTAACCCTTTCGGGGAAGTTGTTGTCATCACTACCGCGGTAAATAATTCAGTTACAGGCAGAGAAGTGAAAATTCTCAGTTTTCAGTCACAGTCACAGTCACAGTTGGCAGCTTTCAACTCGCAGCCTGTTTCTCGCAGCTTTACAAATAAAGCAGCTCGCCAATTTTTTCCATGGCGGCTACGGCCTTTTCACAAATAAAAATGTCGGTGATTTCGCGAGTGAAGTGGGTATCGCAGATGTTGATTTCGATGATGGTTGCGCCGTTTTTTTTGGCTTCCGGCGGAATTCCGGCAGCGGGATATACTTCGGCATTGGTCCCAATAATGAGCAAAACATCAGCTTTTTGGGCTTCCTCAAACGAACGTTTCAGTGCAAATTTCGGGATGGGTTCGTTAAAAAATACTATGTTGGGTTTAAGGATTCCTTTGCAGATGTAACAGGTGGGAGGGAGGAATTTCAGGTCGGAAAAGCTGATGTCGTATTCTGTGTTGCATTCGGTACACACCAGTTGTTTGTATGTTCCGTGCAGTTCATAAACGTATTTGTTTCCGGCTTTCTGGTGCAGGTGGTCGATGTTTTGAGTGATGATGGATTCGAGGAAACTGCGTTTTTCCATTTTGGCCAGCACTTCGTGGGCTTTATTGGGTTCGGCGTCGCCTAAGGTATCGTAAAAAATTTCCTTGATTTTTTTCCACGACTGGAGAGGCTTGGTACGAAAAAAACCGATGTCGAGGAATATAGGATCGACCTTGTTCCAAAGCCCGTTTTCACCCCTGAATGGTGGGATGCCGCTTTCAACAGAAATGCCTGCCCCGGTAAAAGCAACCAGGTATTTTGCCTTTCGGATGGTTTCGGCGGCCTGTTCCAGTTTTTCGGTATCCATAATTTAAAAATAATCTCCCGGCAGGTTATGATTCCTGCCGGGAGTAAAATTCAGTTATGCGGTTTGGCTATTCAACCTCCACTTCAGCTTCCTGTATGTTTTTGCTGACTGA